>CAZWPI010000103.1:0-5971 GCA_964636055.1 uncultured Candidatus Bathyarchaeia archaeon | reverse complement strand
TTCATCGGCGTAGCCAACAGCTACACCACCATAGTCCCAGGACACATCCACCTAAACCAAATCGCAGACGCCGCAAAAGCAGGCATAGAAGCCGCAGGCGGAACACCCTTCGAATTCAACACCATAGCCGTCTGCGACGGACTCGCCATGGGACACGAAGGCATGCGCTACTCACTCCCAAGCCGCGAACTCATCGCCGATTCCGTCGAAGTCATGACGCAAGCCCACCGCCTAGACGGCTTAGTCCTAGTCTCAAACTGCGACAAAGTCACCCCAGGCATGCTCATGGCAGCCGCACGACTAGACATACCCGCCATCTCCGTAACCGGTGGACCCATGGCATCCGGAACCCTCAACGGAAAAAAAATCGGCTACTCCTCCCTCCCAGAAGGCCTAGGACAAGTTTACGCGGGAAAAATGAAACCCGAAGAACTAATCCAGCTAGAAAACGCGGCTTGCCCAGGCTGCGGCAGCTGCAACGGCATGTTCACCGCCAACACCATGGCATGCGTAACCGAAGCCCTAGGCATGTCCCTCCCCTACTGCGCCACCGCCCTGGCAAACAGCGCCCTGAAACTGCGCATCGCCAAAGAAACCGGCGAAGCCATAGTCCGACTAGTCTGCAACGACGTGAAAACATCAGCTATAATGAAACGCGAAGCCTTCCAAAACGCCATAAACGTGGACATGGCACTAGGAGGCTCAACCAACACCGTGCTGCACCTGTCAGCCATCGCCAAAGAAGCAGGCATCACCCTGCCCTTAGCAGCTTTTGACCAGGCTGGAAGGCGAGTTCCGCACCTGTGCAGCATGATTCCAAGCGGACCTTACGCGCTAGAGGATCTGCACGCCGCTGGTGGGATACCTGCGCTCATGAACGAGCTGAAACCGCTGCTCAACATGAACGCTTTAACCGTGACCGGCAAATCCATCGGCGAAAACGTCGCAGACGCCACGGTTGTTGACGCTGAAGTTATTCGCCCGTTGTCGAACCCGGTTCACAAGGAAGGCGGCATTGCGATTTTGACGGGAAACCTAGCACTTAAAGGAGCAGTGGTGAAAACCGCGGCTGTCTCACCCAAGATGCTTCGCCACAGTGGCCCAGCGAGGGTTTTTGACTCGGAACAGGAAGCAATTGCCGGGATCAAAGCGCAGGAAGTTCAGCCTGGCGACGTGGTGGTCATCCGTTACGAAGGCCCGAAAGGTGGACCTGGAATGCCTGAGATGCTGATTCCCACAGCCACCATCGCGGGCATGGGATTAAGCGAGAGCGTGGCGCTGATTACGGACGGCAGGTTTTCAGGTGCCACCCGTGGACCCTGCATCGGGCACGTTGCGCCAGAAGCCGCTGAAGGTGGTCCAATCGCGGTGGTCAAGAAAGGCGACACCATCACCATAGACATCGCTAACCGCGTGCTAAAAGTGGAGCTAACGGAACAGGAAATCAAGAAGCGTTTGGAGGCATGGAAGCCGAAACCACCCAGAATCACCAAAGGCTACCTGACACGATATTCACCTACACCCACAGAATAATCTGCACTAGTGCTTGCAGAAACTTATACCTCTCTGTTCGCAGGTAGAACTAGCTGCTCGGAGACGACTACCCCCTCCCTTTTATAAAGAGTTAACTTCAAGTTCAAGACAAGTACTTTATGCGCTTATTTTTGGTGGTGGACGGATGCGTCTTCCCAGCTTTATGCGCAGGGCTATGCGGTACAGTTTCCTCAGCGACTTCACCAGCTGCTCCACACTCGGCACGGCTGAGTAGATAAGCGGCACTTGCTCGTACTCCGCCAGCTTAATCGCGTAATCGTCTGGTCTCGTGCGGTGAAAGACCACTATTCTTGGTTTCAAGCTGCTGGCGCGCACAATCATCATCGGCAGGCACCCGTTGTCCACGTTCGTGAACACCAAAGCGCGGTCGGTTGTTGCCCCGAACAGCTGCGCGTATTCCAAGCCAGAAAGCGCTTCAACTGCCTTTTTGCTGTCTATCACGGTGTAGCCGTTGACTTCTTTTACAAACTTGTCCTTGCAAGCTACCACTTCGCCGTTTATGGCTTTGCACAAGTATTCGACACGGACGGGGATTGGGAATTCCCTGAGGTCCACGATAGCCATGGACGGCGAACTTGTCAGCTTTGCGAATTCCCTTGTGAAGCGGCTGCCCTTTTCCTCGTCGATCTGCAGCAGCGCCAACACGAAACGCCTGATGAACTTGGCGCCTGGGCTTTTTCTTCTGCCGCTCTCGTAATCGCTTATAACCGAGGATGAAAGCGACATCCTCTCTGAGAGGCTTATCTGCGACACAGCAAAAAGCTCGCGCCACTTCCGCATTGTCGCCCCAGGCTTGCTTGAAAGAATTATCTCTCCAGCGATTCTTCTCGCCAAAACCTCTCGGATGCTAGGCGACACAGACACATGCAACCCTCCCACGCGCACTTCTCCCATTAATGATTAGGTATAAAACCCTACCGCTTTTCATCTGACAACACACGACATGCATCCTGTTATTGAATTGAATTTATAAGTAAGCTCGTGCATATGAGCAGTACCGTTCAATGTCACAGGAGAGACGACATGAACGCTACCAACACAACTAAGAACAAAAAAAGGAGTGATGGAAAAATGGCAGAAAAATCAGACGTGATCTTCGTTGGAAACAAACCTCCGATGAGCTACGTGCTGGCGATCATAACAGCTTTCTCTCAAGGCAACCCTAAAGAGATAACGCTGAAGGCTAGAGGACAAGCAATTACCACAGCTGTTGACGTTGCGGAAATAACTCGAAGCCGTTTCCTAAAGGACTTGAAAGTGAGCAAGATAGCCATCGGGACAGCAGAGATGCCACCAAGAGAAGGCGAAAGCAGATCCAGAATGGTTTCAACGATAGAGATAACACTCACAAAAGCATAACCATGACGGCGCAACAAAGAAAACCTGAATTCAACTCTCCACTTATCTTTTTATCGCTTTAGCAGCTCTTTTTAGAATTTTTTCATAAGCAAAAGTTTCCTATGCTTTTGCATTCTCTCTTTCTTTCAGGTGAGATTCAACTTTCTTGACAATTTCGACAAACGCTTTAGCCGCAGTCGAGTCTGCATGCTCAATCACGAACGGCACGCCTTTGTCGGAATCCACGCCCACTTTGGGGTCTATAGGGATGCTTCCGAGAAATGGAACACCCGTTTCTTCCGACATCTTTTTTCCGCCGCCAGACTGAAATATGTCGATTTTGGTTCCGCAAGTTGGGCAGATGTAGCCGCTCATGTTTTCAACAATGCCTATTATGGGCATTCCCAGCCTTTCTGCGAACGAGATTGCTTTCTCTACGACGGCTCGCGAGAGCTCCGAAGGCATCGTGACGATGATCACGCCGTCGATGTCGGGCAAGAGTTGCGCTATGCTCAACGGTTCGTCGCCTGTTCCAGGCGGCAAATCAATAAAGAGCGTGTCTAATTCTCCCCAGACTACATCTGACAAAAACTGCCGTATAGCCGTCATCTTAAGTGGACCCCGCCAAATGGTGGGAGTGCTCTCTTCTGGCAAAAAGAAATCTATCGAAACCACCTTTATCCCTAATGGACCTATGACTGGAAACGCGCCTGGTGGTCCCACCTTTACCTGCTGTCCAGTCAAGCCTAATAGTCTAGGGACGCTGGGACCGTGTATGTCGGCGTCTAAAATTCCTACCTGTTTTCCGTGCAGAGCAAAAGCCGCCGCTAGGTTCACCGTTACGGTGCTTTTGCCTACGCCGCCTTTGCCGCTTATCACGGCAATCGTATGTTTAACCTGTTTCATTCTGTATCTGAGAAGTTCTTGTTGTTCTCGCATTCGCTTCCTGAATGTTTCAGCTGGGTTCGAGTTTTCTGTTGTGCTCATAAAAACACCTATGTTTCGCGAGTTTTGATGTTTAAGGCGTACTAAATAGTTTGTGGTAAAATATTTGAGCAACTGATGATGGGATAGCGGTGCTTCAACTGCCACATTTTTAACTTACGTTGTAATCTCTTTATTATCATTGCTAAACTTTGCAAGCATGAACTTTAATGGTGACGACTATGGTTACTCTTAAAAACATACAAGACGCCAGAAAAACCATAGCGCCCTTTATCAAGTGCACTCCTCTCGTGCAGTCGCAGTTCCTAACCACTTTTTGCGGATGCCCCCTCTTCTTGAAACTTGAAAACCTGCAAATTACAAGTTCATTCAAACCACGAGGCGTGTTTAACAAACTCTTACATTTGAGCGCTGAGGAAAAAAACAAGGGCATAATCACCGCTTCCGCAGGCAATCACGGTCAAGCAGTAGCTTTCGCCGCGCAAAAACTGGATCATTACGCAAGAGTAGTGGTGCCCACGAACACGCCGAAAGTCAAGATTAATGGCATAAAGAAGTACGGTGCCGACTTGGTCTTGTTCGGCGAAACCTACGATGAGGCTGAACGGAAAGCTAAAGAGCTGGCGCGTAAAGACGGGTGCGCCTACATTTCGCCTTATAACGACGAGTATATCATCGCAGGGCACGGCACCATCGGTCTCGAAATCATTGAGGCGCTTCCAGGTGTTGATACCGTTATGGTGCCCCTCGGAGGAGGCGGCTTAATTTCTGGGATAAGCATCGCCGTGAAAAGCTTAAGGCCAGAAGTACAGGTTGTCGGTGTCCAGTCAAAATCTTCGCCGGTTATGTACGAGTCTTTGAAAGCTGGAAAAATAGTGAATGTTCAAAAGGCAGCCACAAAATCCGTCGCTGAAGGCCTTTCTGGCAACGTAGGGCCAATAACGTTTGAGATTGTCCAAAAATACGTTGATAAGGTCGTGTTAGTGAAGGAGGAAACGTTGAGACACGCGGTTTATCTGCTTTGGAATTATGACAAGCAGGTTGTTGAAGGTTCTGGCGCCGCGGCTGTGGCGCCTGTAATGGAGAATAAACCTCTGTTCAAAGGTAAAACCGTTGTTTCCGTTGTGACTGGTGGTAACATCGACGGCGACTTGTTCAAAAGCATATTGGCGTCAGAGCGTTAACGAATTTCAGGGTTTTGCTGTTGCAGACAGGTTTATTCCTGATAAGTATTGTGAATTCATAAGTGTTTTAATGTTTCAGAGTGAAGTATTTGCTTGCAAGGTGAAGTATGCATGAGTGAACAAATCTTTAAAGCTTGCAAGGAATTGATTGATGACGCAAAATTGGGTTGCGCTGACCTCGTTTTTAAAGACATATGTCTAGAAGTTTTGTCCAGAGCACGCAATGTCCTTTCTGATAAGCAATTTGACCAACTTGTCGTGTATGCCGCGGAGAAGATGAAAGAGAAAATCTCTTTTGAAGCTCAGCCACTGCCAATTCATGGATAAACCATAAACCCTAAATCAAATTTTCCACAACTTGATGCTTTGCGGAGCTCGGAAGTCAACGCTGACTTCACCTTGTCATATTTTATTCCTGATTTTAGAAATTGTTCCGGTAACCCTTTTCTCTTTGTTCTTCAAGGTTTTTCGCCCATTTTATGCCCAGCGCATCAGCCAAGCAAATATTTCAAACCAGTTCCCCTGTTTTTAGATGGCAAATTTTATATGCTTCTCTGCAGTGCATAGGTGCATCGTGCAAGAAGCGATTTTTGCACGCGAAACAGTAAGAAGGAGTTGAAATAGTTAATGTCCGATAGAGAGATGCATAAGGCAGTCTGCTCTGAGTGCGGTCAGGAATGTGAAGTTCCGTTCAAGCCTGATCCGAACAGGCCCGTTTACTGCCGAGAATGCTGGTCAAAGAAACGACCGCCACGAAGGCGATATTAAGATTTTAACGTTAACCGTTAATTAATCTCTCATTTATTCTTTATTTTTTTCATCAATTTGTTTGTAGTTGTGTGTGTTTTTGTTTTTTCTCATTAAGTAGAAGTGGGAAGTTCCTAAGCACAACTACTTCTTTGGGTTTGTTTTGTTTGGTGGGTTTTGTTTTCTGGGTTGGTTTGGGTTTG
>CAZWPI010000102.1:0-6012 GCA_964636055.1 uncultured Candidatus Bathyarchaeia archaeon | reverse complement strand
AGGCAGGCGATTATGCACTGGGTGCGGCAGAGCTTTCAGCAAGTCTACCGTGAGGACCCTGAGAAGTTCGGGTTGAAGCTTGTCTACGATGTGGCGCATAACATTGCGAAAGTGGAAACGCACAAGGTCAACGGCGAGCAGAAGAAGGTTTGGGTTCACAGGAAAGGCGCTACACGGGCTTTTCCAGCAGGGCACACAGCGGTTCCTGCAGATTATCGCGGTGAAGGGCAGCCTGTGCTTATTCCCGGCAGCATGGGCACCAGCTCTTGGGTTCTGGTGGGCACCGACAAAGCCATGGAACTGGCTTTCGGTTCAACAGCCCACGGCGCGGGCAGAATGATGAGCCGTTCCGCAGCTAAACGCAAGTACTGGGGAGGCGACATAAAAGCCGCTCTTGAGAAACGCGGGATTGTTGTCCGTGCTGCGAGCGCATCAGTTTTGGCTGAGGAGGCTGACCCTGCGTACAAGAATGTGGATGTGGTTGCTGAGGTTAGTGACCAAGTAGGGATTGCAACGAAGGTTGCACGGCTCGTACCCATGGCAGTTATTAAAGGCTGATGTTTCCTGAAGTTGCTTGGGTTTTTCAAGCATGCCTGCACCGCGGTTTTTTCTCCAACATACTCGAAGCTTTGTCGATTCTCTCAAAGGAAAACTTGTTCTCCAAACCGAGGACTAACTTGAGGAATGCACCCAACGTGGGTAGCAGTTATTAAAGTCTTTTCATACATTACTTTAAGAGGACGCGGATACTTTGGCAACGGATGAACTGCTTTCCCTGCTTGTGAAATTTGTGGACATGAACTCCGATGTTGTTGATGTCCAGTGGGACCGGAGAATGAGCCCGCGCTTGCTCTTGAATCCATACTCTGAAAACTTTGAAGAAAAAAAGATGGTAGCGCACTATTTTCTGTTAGTGTCATCGGTGCTTGAAGACGCAGTCGTTGGCTTTTCTGAAAATGCGCGGATGCTTCTCATCCATCTGCATAAAGCCTTTGGCAATCGTCTTTTCGAAATAACTAAGCCTCACCTCTTTGAAGAGAAAATTAGACTGTGTGAGTTTTACGGCAGTTTTGGTCCTTACAGTGAAGTGATACCCCAAATTTTAACTTCCGTTAACAGGTTTGTTAAGAGCAGAACTGAAAAAAACCTCATAAAGTACTCTCAGAGGTTCAGCAAGCCTAAGGATTTAGTTGAAGATCTCGCCCAAAGCATCGAGAGAATGGATGCCTCTCACAAAGACAAAGCCTGGGTTTATATGAGGTGGATGGTGCGCCCTCATCCTGACCTCCAAATTTTCGAGCATTTTTCGCCAGAAGACCTTTGCGTTCCCCTAACTGAAAATAATGCCAATGTCGCGGCGAGCTTGGGCTTGATTAACTCGGTTAGGCCTTTTCTGTGGAAAGGCGATAGCGCAATGGAGGCTCGCGAAAGAATTACGAGGTTCGCTAAAAAACTGTACCCGAAAGACCCTGCAAAGGTTGATTATCCCTTTTTCTTGCTGGGCAGGTGGCTCAAGCAAAAACCTCTTAACAGGAATACGTTGAAGGAGGCTTTGCAGTTCTTTGAACGCATGCATAGCGTGACAGGGCAGCCGCATGCCTATTACCAGAGCATGAGCCGTTACAAGAGCGGTTGGGAGAAAAAGACCGCGGTAACTCTCTCGAGAATGAAAATCCCCTTCGGTTACGAACCAATCGATTTTCCGTTGCCGGGTGACAACTACATGCCCGATTTTATTTTGGACAAATATATTCATGGAAGAAGGATTGTTTTGGAGCCTCATTATGAGATGACTAAGAAGCAAGCGCGCAAATATTCTCTTTTCAAACAGACATACGGGCACGATTTCTTTCTGATATTGCTGCTGAAAAATGACCTTATCCCCTATTATCATAAACGTCACATTCTTACTGATGATGTGTGCGACGATGTCTGGCCGATCGAATTTGTTCATTTGCTTGCAGAAAAAATTAGAACAGGAACTTACGACCAGTAGACACAGGATGCCCGTCTACGTTTTATTATGTTCAATATTGGCTGTTAATGGGTGAAAGTTAATATCTCGATTTCCATATAGGGCTTATAAAGGCGTTTCTGCAGCGCTTCTGTGTGTTTGCGATGGTTAAAGATGAATGTGGTATCTGCCAAAGAGTGCTTCGCGTTTCTTACATGCGGCGATGTCAGAGGTGCAAGCGGTTGTTCTGTCGGGACTGCATGGTGCCTGACGTCTCCACTGGAGACCCAACCGCGATGCTGTGCCTGAACTGTGCGAGGCGGGTGGTTTCGCCGCGGTCACGGTCAAAGTATGGCGGGCTTACGGGTCACTTGAAGTTCAGGGGCGCTTTTACCCGCGTTGTTAAGCTTTCTTTTGCCCGAATAGACGGGTTAATCGGCAGCAATCTTCCGATGAACGCATACAGAGATGAAGCGTGGTGGAGCAATTCGCCGTCGAGTGCTCATGCCCGAGCGTGGCTGGAAGCGGGCTGGGAAGTGCAGGAAGCAAACCCGAAAGAAGGCTTCGTGATCTTCAAGAAAGTCCGCAACGTGCCTCTCAAAAAAGGCAGGCGCAATAAGAACAAGATTGATAAGCCTTTTACGCCTGTTCCAGTTCGCGCATCGAAGCGTAAGCCTCCGTCTAAGACGAAGGTGTCTCGGCTTTACGCGCGGATCAAGAATCTGGAGCGTCAGCGGGCTGCAGGGCGCAGTCATATCAGGGGTTTTAAGCCTAAGTCTCAGCATGAGAAGAAGCTTTTCAAGCCTGATGAAAAACCACAATAAGCCGTGAGGGCATATCTGGCGTCTTGAGGCGGTGTCTCTTTGCTTGAGCGAACTGTTGGCTTGGAAATCGAGAAAGCCCATGCAGGGTTGAAGGCGCTTCTGCTTAAGAGAGGCTGCCGAATAGTGGCTGAAGAACCGCCTGTGCTTATCTCAGTTAGGCAGGGTTCGCTGTGGGGCATATCTCCCCGAACCGCTAAGAAAACGGTGACCTACCGCCTTACCACTACTGATTCTGGAACGCGAATAACGTGTTCTTCCTCTCTGGCTTCGGACTGGAAAAACCTAACCATAATCGGCACCGCCCTCGCCGTGCTTGTCGCTTCCTTGTGCTGGTGGATCGCCACGGACTTAGATGCGTTTATGATCACGCAGCAGCCGAGTTACTGGAGCTGGATAGTCACGGTTAACGGTTACATAGACTTCCAGACGGCGCAAATGTTCGCCAGTTTGACGCGTATGCTCGCGGTTTTCTTGGCGATTATCATAGCCCTAGAGGTGGTGATTGCGGTTTACGCTCATTTCAGGATAAACGCGTTTGCGGAAGAAACATTGAACGCGTTGCGCTAGAGAAGCTTAAAATAGCCTTTTTTCATGAAACTAATGTCTAGCGGTCGTCGTCTAGCTGGTTTAGGACACAAGCCTTAGGGCAAAGTATTTTTTTATTCTTTGTTTTTGGCTTGTTCTTCATTTTTGTTTTCCTCTACTGTGTTGTTGGTATGGCTAGATTTAAGGTTTCTGATGTTTTCTGATATATGACTTCTTTTCGCTTGTTTATTGGTTTAGCGCGCGCTCTAAAAAAACGGCTTGTATTGTAGCTTCTGTTATCTGTTTGATACTAGCCACTTTTTCTTCTTGCTTAGGAAAAAAACGCCTATGACGAATATTCCTACCAATCCTAAGACTACTGGAAAAATGTTAGCACTCGAGAAGTTTCCTATCAGCAAAACTGCCGCTATCACTATCAAAATTATTCCTACAAATAGCGCAATTTTTTGGAACATTATGCTTCATATGTTGATTAGCCCGCGTACGCTATATAGGCTTTCTCTTAAGCGCGCGCGAATCTGCTTAGCGCGGGTGCGTGTTATATGTTTTAGCATTATAATGGGAGTTCTTAGTCCCGCAGTTTCCACAGAATTTCTCCGTTATGTTTACAGGTTTCTTGCATTTTTCGCATTCGTACAGTAATTGCGTGCCACAATTCGTGCAGTATTTCTGATCCATGTTATCTATTCCGCATATACACCGAACCATACTCAACAACCAGATTACTAGTATCTACTCCGCGTTTTAAAGTTATTCTACGGGTTAAGTTATTCTATAACAGTCCACCAATGTAAAACAATAGTTCTTGAGAAAGTGCAGTCTTGTTTTTTCGCTTGTTGTTGGATTTATTTGCGGTTTTTGAATAGTTTTGTTCCGTTAATTTCTGTAACGTATTGGAAGCCTGCTTCGATTAGTTGTGTCGCTTCTTGGATTGTTTTGGCTGTTTTGCATGTGTATTCTTCTTCGCCTCCTATTGTTATGCCTCTTATGTAGTGCATTGTTGTTTCGAGTTTTTTATGTCTTAGGTGTCGCATTACTGCGATTGGGTCTTGTGTCTTGTTGTATAGTTTTGCGCCTGAGTAGTTTCTGAGGTTTTTCAGTGGTATTTTGTTTAGTTCGGGTTTGCATAGTTTGTTGGCTGTTCGTTCTCTTGTGTCTCTCCAGACTTGTCCCATTATGTTTGATTTTGGAAACGGGTGTTTCTCTGGGTGTTTGTGTATGTAGATTCTTAGCATTTCTGCGGTTTTGTTTTTGAGTTTGTAGCTTGCGGAACCGTGTCCTTTACAGCCTGTTATGTTTATGATTCCTTGTTCTGTGTCAATTTGGTCTCGGCTTGTTTTTTCAAGTTCTTTTCCTTCTGCGCCTGTTTCTGCTAAGATGGTAAATATTGTTGCGTATTTTTGGGATGCGTTGTTTATTATTAGTTCTACGTTTTCGGTGGTTGGTATTAATGGAGTTTTTTCGTCTACTTTGTGGTATGGTTTTTTCCATTGTATTCCCTGATTTTCATAGAATTTGTCTGCGGCGTAGCAGAACTTGTTTTTTGTTTCGGCTGAGAATGGCTGATTGGTTTTCTCGCTTATTGCTGTGGCTACGTAGTTTTTGACTGCTTCGGGGTTGAATATGTCAACGTGGGCTGCGAGTTCTAAGAGTTTGTATTTTGTGTGTCTGACTGTGTTTGGTTTTTGTCCGTCGTTGGTTAGCATTGTTAGGGTTGAATCGATAGCTTTTTGTGTTTCTAAAACTACTGTGTCCGAGTGGCGGTCGTCGTCTAGCTGGTTTAGGACACAAGCCTTCCAAGCTTGCGATCCCGGGTTCAAATCCCGGCGACCGCATTGGCGGTTTCTTCAGCACATTTCCTCTTTTTCCACTTATACTCAACCATGACCTCAACCGCCAGAACTACACGCCTATAACTCTCCGGGCAACCGCACAGACGCATTCGTCACGCTAAACAAAACATTATCTGAGAGCGCGCTTTAGCGCATTCCAAGAAGTGACATGGAAATCGATATTTTTCCCCGGTAATTTAGTTTCCTCAATCAACTTTTTCTCGGCTATGGTTGCTTATTGAGGGTTGCGGAGTTTCTTGTTATCTCATATATTCAACTTTGCGCTTGTGATATCGCTTGCATTCTTTGACGACTTTTTTCATGTATGGCGGGTACATCATCCCCATCCCTGATAGCAACATGAGTTGCATTGCCTGATTTTGCCTTTTTTCGCTGTATTCTGGGCAGCCTGCGCATTGATCGGGGAACTCATTGAAGCACGCATGTTGTACTTCCAACCTGCTTCCCCACATACAACTAGGCGAGTTTAAGTATTTAAACCAGATTTCTATTGTGCTGCAATAATTTACTATGGTGCCTGTTGAATCCTTCTCTGTATTGCCCTTCAGGAATTTGTGGTCAAGAAGCTTTCTTTCATGTTTTGAACCATAACTCTCGAACTTGCGCATAGGTACAGAAAAAGAAAGCAGGATCTCCGTAACAAAGGGGCTTGCGGAAACATCAAACAACCCTAAAACAGCTCTCGGATGGATAGAGCCTTTCTCAAGCGCGCGGTTAGGGGCGGGCGGCTTCGCTGCAGTTAGATTTTTGTTGGGACTTGAACCCGTTTGGGTCTAAATTCCGGCGACTGCACCAACTAACATTTTCCTCTGTGAAATCAACGTTATTCATTGAA
>CAZWPI010000101.1:0-6095 GCA_964636055.1 uncultured Candidatus Bathyarchaeia archaeon | reverse complement strand
AAACAGGTACGCTCCTGCAAAAAACCCCAAAACAAAACAGCCCCATAAAAACCCTCACGAAATTCACCAATTCACCAATTTACCAAGAAATTTACAAAAATCAAAAGGCTTGCGCACGCCTTCAGGCGGAGACAGAGGATTCTACGGGTACAAAAGGCTTGACGGAAAAGGATTTGTTTAGACAATAATTCTTTACATTACAGATACGTCTTTAAGCGTGACCCAAGCTAGTATTATACGGTGCTGTCATGAAAACATCAGTGGCACTAACACTGATATTAACACTTTTCGTCGCATCGATGCTTGGAGCGCAGTTTGCTAATGTGGTAGAAGCTGATCCCTTCTTTATCTTCAATTTAATTGACCCTGTTCCAGGCACAATTCCACCTACTATAACTATATTCAGCCCACAAAACAGCACAAGCTACTCCTCAGACAACATCGCTGTCAGCTTTGAGGTAGACAGGCCCAAGTTAAATTCATGTGACACAGCGATAACTTATGTGAATTATACATTAGATAGTGAGACCGTCCAAGCCTTCACTATTTGGAGAGGAGGAAGTGCTTCAAACGCGTGGGCAGTCCCCGAGTATAACACCACTTTTACCCTTCCCTCCTTAACCACAGGACAGCACAGCCTAACAGTGAGAGCAGAAGGAGTGGTATACGCAGGCGGCATGGATATTTTCTTCATAGTTGGCTCTTCAAGAGTTTTCTTCACCGTAGACCATACACCTTCTTCTCCCAGCCTATCACCTTCGCCTGCCCCAATAACTTCACCATCACCCTCTCCGACAGCACCTTCTTCACCTGCACAAACATCGGCGCCGACACCAACCTCCACACCTTACCAAGAACCCAGACAAACAGAACAGCAGGAAATAGTGATAGGTGCGGCAATCACAGCGGTAGTAATCGGAGCTGGTTTGGGCTTGTTAATCTATCTTATGAAACGCAAAGGCTAAGTCGGCAACCGCCGTTAGAGAACTGATTCATGCATTACCACACGGTAAATTTGGGCGTTTTAGGGTGGTTTATTTTCGCCTACTTCGTTTTCTCCAGCCGAGCTTAATCGCTTCTTTCTCAGAGATGGTTTTTACAACCAGCCGTCTTTTCACTAATTTCCACTAAACAGGGAGCACCAATCGCGCGCGCTTAGTTCCTGACATAAATGTGTCTTATAATTGGTGGGGAACAACCAATATATCCTCGATTAACCATACAATTTACGACCACAAGAACAACTTTAACGTGGGCACGGTGACTTTTACGCTCCTTCTTACATCGCCAAACTCTGAAGCCCTTCCGAATCCCAGCGCAGAGATTCCGGAGTTTCCGGTTGCTCTAGCGACGGCACTTCTGGCTATGATTGCGTTGGCTACTGTTGTGGTGTCGTTTAGGAGAGTGAAATCTAAGTATGGGCACAGTTAGCAAGAACCTGTCTTTAGCCCTTATACTAACCATGGTTACGACAGCCTGTTATCCTGTTATGGCTGCTGAGGCTCAGTCTGGCAAGCCTTCTCCACCGCAATTCACAGCAAGACTCGTGCACTCAACCTACAACATCTCCGCGACACAGCAAGTAGACAACAGTTCCATCGAATTTAAAATCAAAAACCAGCCCTTCACCGCCTCAAGCACGGTCAACGCAATCTACTACCTGGTGCGGGTAAGAATCCCCACCGCCGGCGTTTGGTCAGAACTTGAATCAACCGCCACCTACCACATTCAATCAAACGGAACCTACACCATCCTAAACCTTCCCATAAGCTCTCCCACCCTTCTTCCGCCGCCCCTACGAAATGCGTCTTCAGTTGATTTCCAACTGCAAGCTCAGACCGGCTATTACTCGGAGAAGTACATTCAGGGTCAGATGCCAGGTGCGCCTCTGAAAACATCTGGGTACTGGGAGACTAGCTTTACTCCAGCGGAGAAAAGCGAATGGAGCAACACCCAAACAGTATCCCTAACAGCAAGCAACATGGTGCCAGAGTTCCCTTGGTTAACAATCCTCCCATTATTTGCCATTACACTAATGGGCGCGCTTTTAGTTAGATATCGGTGCGGCAAAAGAATTGTGTTTAGAGAAAAGAAGTTTGCTTAGCATGATTCAGACTTCAACCAAACGCAGAAACATCATTATTGCTTCCATAATTGTAGTTGTGTTTGTGGTTGCTTTATTTGCTTTTTTAATCCTGGTTTATCAGCCATCGCTAACTAACAAATCAACGCTAAAAATCGCCCTGAATGTCTCACTAAACCAAACCCAAGTATTCCAAGGAAACAACCTACAAATTCGAATCAACGTAACATCAAAAGGGAAACCTGAAAACATAACCTTAAACAGCAATAGCGGCTCAAGCGGCATAAACTGCGCTTTCATACCTCCGATTGGCAAATCAAACTTTACCAGCACCTTAACCATGAATGTGCCTGATTCTACGCCAACAGGTAACTATTCAATAACGATAACGGCGTTTGGCAATGGGCAGGAACAGAAGGCTTCTTTTATTATTTCAGTTTTAAGTGCCAATGTGACGGTGTCAGGTTCAATTGTTGTTTACCATTTGTGGATTCCACCTACAGAAGTTCAATTTATCAATACTGAAACTCATGTAGTGTATAAAGCACCAATCAACAATAACTCTTATTGTATCTCTCTTCCAGCTAACCAAACATACGGAATAGAGGGTGATTGGAATGGCAGAATATTTAACGCTACAGGTTTGCCGATTGGTGCTATAACAATGCAACTTTATGGTGGCGACTGGATTTTAAACTTACAAAATGTTACGTCACCATCAATTACACAAAATCTTCAGGTTGGGACGCCACCGTGAATTTAACATAATTGAAAGCAGAAATAAAACCGCTAATTTGAAAACCTTTTCATGAGCCTATGTATACCCCTACCCTCCATTGTTTGATCAAGAAACTTTGGCTAACCTTAGTCAAGGAAGTTTTTACGAATGCCCCTTTCTAAACAACTTTTCCATAATCAAAATTCTTTTAAATTCTCTCAAGAAATAGACGTTAATTGGAGTGTTAGAAAATGGCTGATGCTGATAAAAAAAGACTCGTAAATAACATTTCTCGTTTGGTTAACTTGCTTGTTTTAAGCAACTTTTTGATGTTCCGTTTCGCTAGTGACCCAAACATGTGGACCCTTAATTTGACCATTGTCTCTTGGATAATTTTTGTGGCTGCGTTAGCCTTGGCAAATGTTTGGCTATACTATTCCTATTACAGAAAGCCAAAAATTGTAAAAGCGGATTGAACGTAGTCTTCACTTTCGCTTTCTCCTTCAAAAAACATAGGTAATATACTTAACTCACACTCTGCAGGCAAAGGTAAGCATATGTAGCTAACGTTCTTGTTGAAGCAATAGCGTCTTCATGTTCTTTTTGTGGAACACAACAATGCAAATGCTTTAAAACTGAAAAATCAGAAAAGCTCAGAGGCTTCGCTTGTAACTGTTATGAAGCATTCGTTAGCGTTAGCGCTAACAGTTTTGAATACGTCTGAGGCCTAATCAAACGCTGTAATGTTAAACTCAGCGTTAGCACCCATAAATCCCAATCTTCGGATTGTTGCAAAGAATGTTTAGAACCTGTCTTGCACGGCTACTGCGTACACTTGTCTTCTGTATCAGTTTTTCGATGCTTCAATATTAGGGCCAAAGAAAGGAGCGACAAAAACAAAGGTAGAATTACCAAGGCTGAAAGCTCTGGAACAGAAGGGGTTGGAGTAGGTGTTGGGCTTGGCGAATTTGACGGTTGTGTTGTCTGATTTTGATTGGTCACGTCTATTTTTGTCAGCCAAGGTCCGGTAGCAGTTGTGTTTATGTTTGAGTTGCCTGAGAGTGCGTAGCCGCCATCACTTGTTTGAATTACGCAACTGGGCTGTCCGCTGAGACCTGTTGCCCATTGTTGATTTCCAGCACTATCCACTTTAACAAGCCGTTGACCAGCCAATGCAAAGCCGCCGTCATTCGTCTTAGTCATTGCAAAGGTTGGCCCCGCACCGTAATAGTTCGTCCACTGTTCATTGCCCGCAGAGTCTGTTTTTGTAATGGCCATGTTTGGGCCCCCGCCGTTAGAGCGGAGCCATATCCATCCGCCTAAAGCGTAACCATTGTCACTAGTTTGCGCAACAGTGCAGAGAAAGTTTTCATCCATGTGATAATAGGTCTTATTCCAGTTCTGATTACCGCTTGAATCAGCCTTTATAAGAAGATAGTACGAATTAGGGTTCTGGGTCTGCCCGCCGATAGCATACCCTCCATCACTTGTTTGGATCAGCGAGTTGGCGTCACCTAGACCGTAGGTCTTGCTCCATTGTAGGCCTCCAGACGAATTAGTTTTTACAAGCCAAACCGTATCGGAATATCCAGAGGGAGGAGGATAGACATGTCCCGTATAGTAATTTGACACTGAAAGCAGTGCAAAGCCTCCATCGCTGGTTTGGATAATGGCGCTCGGAATGCAGGCCCCTGCTCCAGTGTAAGTTTGGGTCCACTGTTCTTTGCCGTATCGGTCTATTTTTATTAGTATCAGCTTCTCTTGGTATTCAGCTATTGCTGCGTATCCGCCGTCTGATGTTTGAACTAGATATTGTCCGCTGTCAACATCAAAAATAGAGCCTGTGTAGCTGCCATTCCACTGCTGATTTCCGATCGAATCGACCTTTAATAGATAGAACACGCCACTAGCGAAGTTCGGGTCTCCGAAGTTGTAATTAGTGCATAGTAGGGCGTAGCCGCCGTCTGGAGTTTGTATAACGGTTCTAGCTAACTCGCCAAAACCAAGGTAAGTTTTACTCCAAGCAGTCGATTGGCTAATCTGAGCGGTAACGGGCAGAACACAGACTATGTTTAAGGCTATGAAGCCTATGAGGACTAGCGTGGCGACGGCTGTTTCTTTCATGCTGTTCCCATATAATGTGGAGTTGTTTCCGCGGTAAAAGGGTTTTTATCAAGGTTAAAATTTGCTAATTCAATACTTCGCCTCTTTTGTTTCCTTGAACTTTTCAAATAAATTCACTTTTCCCCCAAATGGCCTTGGGATTGACTATCCAGTTGGTTTCACCGCGGGAGATTTGGTTAAGGTTTCAGGAAAAATGAGCTATTCAACCGTTTATCAGTGGTACATCATGAACGTTACCAGCATAACTCATTACTCTTCTTAACCGATTGCAACACTTAGAGCTACCGCTAACCACCTTTGTACTTCTCTTCAGCAGCAGCATTAAATTTTAGTAATCCCAAACCCAACGATTGCCCAAAACTATCATCGGATTTTAGTTTGATAAGTTATCATTGATTTGGAAGTAATATGACCTCTACTCCCAAAGTTGAATAATAGTTTGCTTGTGATTGGGTGTTAATCATCATTACACGACCTAACCTTAGGTCTAAGTAATATTGACCTACAGGAGCGTTCAGAGCAAATTTAATCTTAAGCGTAGTAGAGTTGGGCATCGCAGGCTGGACAACTATCGGGTTGAGACTGAAACTGTAAGTGAAAACGTTATCCTGAACAAAAGATGCGTTTCCTGTGTCAGCCCAAACTTTAGGATTTATCGTGGAGCTGTAGGTGCTCAATGTTAGGTTTTCGATAGGTATTTCAATCGGTTGGTTAGTAAGCGATGTAAATGTGAGGTTGATCGGCAAGGTTGCGCCTTGGGTAGCGTTAAAGTAGGTGTTGTCTTGGTTTGAAGGCTCGCTGTTTATTTTGTAGGAGAAGACGTAGGTAGGTCCTGGGTTAGGAGGGGTTGCATTTGGCACTTCATTACTATGGATATATTCCGCTATGCCCAAAACTGCAATTAAAACAGCCACTGCCAGAATATTAATCAAAACCGATTTCTTGTTCATACTATTCGCTACCTATGTATCTACGAGCGCGTAAGAATTTTATGGAAAAAGAGCAATAAAAATTTGACCTTTTCACACTGTTCGAGATGAGAATCATGACAACGAGCACTGTTGCCACGCTTGCTAGGGGCAGTCGTTTTTTGATATTCAGGTTTTGTCAGCACCACCCGCACACAAGTGCGTTCAATGGCAATGCTTATTTTCGTTAGGGTTACCTTTG
>CAZWPI010000100.1:0-6100 GCA_964636055.1 uncultured Candidatus Bathyarchaeia archaeon | reverse complement strand
TCATCAGATTTTTTCCCCAGCGCTTCGCAAATAAGCAAAAAAAGTGCTGGACGCCACCTTTTCCCGCCTCTGTCCAGAATCTCCCAGATTGGCTCGGCAACTCCCTTATTCAAAGCTTCCAAGTTGCTGCTGTACTTAGGCGGGTTAACCTTGAAGAGGACAGATTTTTCCGAAAATTCTCGGGGAATATACTTCTCAATCGCCTTATCTATTAAACGCGCTTTTTCCTCAAGAAACCTCTCAACATCCACCACTTAACGCGCTCCTCTCTGGGCGTAATCCACGACGCTGAAGCCTCTCGTTTTCAGCCACTCGGCAGTTTTACCTGTTACCACAATTGGCGTCTTCGCCAAATCCTGAACGCTTTCGGCTCCCACAAGAAACATCACATTCCTCAACTCCTCTATCAAAAGCGAAAGCATGTTCTCCGTTTCTTTGGCACCTTTAACCGCGGCTTGCAGCGCAGGCTGAGAAACACCTGCTAAACAAGCGTTAAGCGCCAACGCCTTAGCCACATCCACACCGCTTCGCACTCCGCCAGACGCAATCACCGGAATTTTGACCGTTCGAGCCGTTTCTGCAAGGCTCACGGCTGTCGGGATGCCCCAGTCCCAGAAAACGTCGCCCAACAAGTGCTGAACGCTGTTTGCTTCTGAGCGATAATACTCGACAGCTGCAAAGCTTGTTCCGCCCGTTCCGCCGACATCTATCGCCTTCACGCCCGCCGCTTCAAGCCTTTTTGCGTCTTCCGCCGCAATACCTGCACCAGTTTCTTTAACGATAACTGGCTTGTCAAGTTCTCCAGCGATTTCGCCGATTTTTGCGAGAACTCCCTTGAAGTTTGTTTGTCCCTCGGGCTGAACCGCTTCATGCAACGCGTTCAAGTGCACAGCCACGGCATCCGCGTCTATCATTTCTATGGCTTTTTTCACTTCTTTCACGCCGTATCCGTTGACGAGTTGGATTCCGCCTATGTTGGCGATCAGGAAGGCGGTGGGCGCCTTTTCTCTTGCTATGGCGAAGGTGTTTTCAAGTTTCGGGTTTTCTATGGCTGCGCGTTGGCTTCCTACTCCCATGCCCAACTGCAGGCGCTCAACGGCTTCGGCTATGGCTGCGTTTATCCGTGCGGCTTCCGCTGTTCCACCCGTCATGGCTCCTACGATTAATGGTGCAGAAAACTTGTGGTCGAAAAAGGTCGTGGACAAGTCGATTTTCGCCTTGTCAACCTCTGGCATGGCTCGGTGAATAAACTGGACATCTTCAAATCCTGCGGTGACTTTTCGGGCTTGCGCCGCCTCGTTTAGACAAATCCGTATGTGGTCTGCCTTACGTTTCTCTGTTTCTTCCGCCAATCTTACTCCTTCTCTATGACGGTACCTTCTACCGCTTCTCCCATAAGAGCTTTATAAACTCGGTTCGCCTCCCCCGCGTTCACGATGGTAACCGGGATGCCCTGCGCTACGGCTGGAATAAGTTCGACTACTTTGCCGAGCATACCGCCTGTAACGTCAGCCGCGGTGGACCCGCCTAGCTTTTCCTTGATTTTTTCAAGTTCACTCAACGTCAGGTGCGTGTAAAGCTTGGCGTTTTTCGCCAATTTAGGGTCTGCGTCGTACAAGCCGTCGGTGTCCACTCCTATCACTATTTTGCTTGCGCCGAGTTTTCTTGCCAAGTGCGAAACTATCTGGTCGCCCGAAAGCACTGTGAAACCCAACGTCTCGTCAAGAGTGGCGTCTCCATAAAGAACTGGTGCAAAACCCATTTTTAGGTACTTCTTCAAAACCGCGTCTTCAAAGTTCTTGATTCTGCCGTTTTCCGTTACTACGCAGCATGATGGGGCGACGCTTATGGCGGGGATGTTGTGCCACATCAGCGAGTCCATGACTAAGCCGTTGAGCACGGTCATTACATGATGGGTTTCAGCGAATCCGACTTTCTGCGCGTCTTCTTTCAAGCCTTCTTTTATGCCGTATTTTTGGGCTGTGGGATGACCGAAGCTTCCGCCGCCGTGCACTATCACCAAGCTCTTTACTTGCGCCTTTTGAATCTCTTCTGCCAAACGGTTTATGACTTCGGTTCGCGCAGCCAGTTCCCCGTCTTTGTCCGTAATCACAGAGCCGCCAATTTTCAAGATTGCAAGTTTTGCCTCGCTCAATTCTCACACATCTCCACTTTGTTTATGTTACTAAACGATTAATTGTGCATTATGGTGACGAGGTCACCGTCTATGCGGATTAAATCTCCCGTTTTTATCTGGGAAATATCAATCTTATCAACGCAGGGTATCTCAGATATTATCGCACCAACAGCGACCACGGTCTCACACTCTTTGTTAATCATTCCAGCAGGCGCCACGCCGTTCTTCTTCATCCTATAAAGCGTATAAGAGCCAACGGTTGACCCTTTCCCATTCGGGAAAACCAGTATTTTGCCTTTAACGCTTTTGCCTTGCAGTTCATGCCCTTTCTCGATTATTTCACCCGTGTTCGGGTCTACCCCGCCGTAGAACGAGATCGGCTGCGAAGTCACCAAGGCTTCTTCCTGCGCCTTTCCTTTCGAAATGATTCTGCCTTTCAGCTCCATTTTCCCGTCACCGCCGCTTCTATGCATTCTTCTAAACTGCCCATCTTCGTGAGCATCTTGTTATGCCGTGAATAGTAGCATCCTTTCGCGGAGGTTGTTGCCACCGACTTAAATCTGCCCTTCAGAGGTGCTACTGCCATGCAGGTGTCGCAGGCGAATTTTCCTCCCGCGCGCTCAATCATTTCGGTGTAGCCTCGCGTGTCCGCCAGTTGCTTCGCGAACCTTGAGGTTGCAACCCAGAACTCCGTGTTCGGAGAGATTTTTCTGCCTTTAACCAGCTCGGCTATAGCGGCGATCTCTTTAATCGAGCAGTGAGGACAGCCCACGCACACCAATTCTATGTTGGACACTTCATCGTTGATGTTCTCGTACGCCTCTCTGATGTCCCTGTCTTCGGCTGTGACCGAGTCTTTCGGGGGCGCGTATTTTTCTGAGCCTGGAGTTATGCCCTGCATGTAGAACAGCGGTTTTGAACCATAAGTCACCACCGAAGCACAAAAAGACTTCAGCTCGTCCACTTCAGCGTCTCTTATGCCCGTTATGTACGGAATTTTGTTTTCCGCTTTTTTTCCGATGCTGTAGCCGAGAGCACCCCAATCGGAGAACTTGGCTAAACGGGCGTTTACTTGCACGTGGATGTCTGGCACTCGGTTCTCGTCTAAGTGAAGCCCGTAGCACGGAGTCTTGCCCACAAACGCTGCTGCAAGCGCTGAGGGTCCGCCTTCCCTGTTTGTTTTGGCTCCGATGACCGAGTTTGCGAAGGTTACTGCTGAGGATTCGGACCACGCAACATGTTCTCCATAACGGGGCAGGTTGCCAATCAGATATGGCGTGCATGTGCAGCTGACGAGTATACCCATCCTCGTGAATGCGTCTATGACCAAGTTTTGTTTTTCCGCGAATTCTTCGCTGATCCCGAGTTGCCGCCAGTTCTCCAAATCCATTCCCGCAGGATTCAAAGTTGTAAGCACCTTGACTCTGCCGTCCTTTGCCAGTTCATTGAGAAATTCCAGCCCAGCATCGCCGAGGTTGTGGTATGACACGCCTGCCACCTGTACGGAGCCCACTTTTATGAGGCGCTCAGCGCCGTAGATGTCGCCTAGCGCGACGAGGATTTCCATGGATTTTCTTACGGCGTAGCCTTCTTCGCCTTTGAGCATTTTTTCTTCTTTTTCAGTAAGGTACATGAAAATCACAGGAACCTGTTTAAGTCAACTTGGCGGTACCTCTCTTTCACGAAGCTCTTGTCCGTTTTCCCAGAGGGGATTGTGGCGTCTAAGCCCATCTTGCAGGTCCTCGCCTTTTTACCTTCCGTTAAATCTCCAGACGGATCAAGAGACGAGCCAGGCTGGTTTGGTAGGATAACGGCGTTTTTGTCCGCTTGGAACCTCGTGGCGATAGCCCATTCTACGTCGTTTGGGTCGTAAATGTTTATGTCGTCGTCCACTATCACACAGTGTTTCAGCGACTTGTGCCCTTCAAACGCCGCTTCAATCGCCTTCTTTCCGTCGTCTGCATTATGCTTCTTTATCTGCACAACCGCGTGGAGCCAACTGCAACCGCCAGGAGTGATGTAAACATCCCTGCATTCGCAGACCTTGTTCACTTCGTTAAAGATTGTCGGTTCTCTAGGCATCCCCATCAAGAATTGATGCTCATGCCTTCCAGGCAGCAGCGTTTGATAAATCGGCTTTTCTCGGTGAGTAATACATTTAATCTCTATTACTGGCTGCTGTCTAATCTTGTCAATTGTTCCTGTCGTATCTAGGAACGGTCCTTCTGAGGCTGTTTCTTTGGTAATTCTTCCTTCCAACACAATTTCGCAGTCTTTGGGAACTTCAAGATCGACAGACTTGCACTTAACTAGCTCTGTTCTCTCTAACGCGTTCGCCATTCCCAACTCGTCAACGCCCTTCGGCAATGATGTGGCAGCAGCAAGGAGAACAGCGGTTGAGTTGCCTATGCAAATAGCGATGTCAAGTTCCCCGCCAGCCTTTTTGAGGGCGGTGTCTGTGCCTCTCTCCTCGACTATTCTAGCCACAAACCTGTTCTTGCCCAGCAGCATCAACCTGTGGAAACACATGTTTCTGCCCAGTTCAGGGTCTCGTATTATAGAGACCGCGGACGTAATGTATTTTCCGCCGTCTTTTTCCGTGTACCGCATTATGGGCAGCTTTGTTAAATCGACCGCTGGCTCAACTATTTCTTGGCATTCGCCTTTCTCAACAACCTCAGGGGGCAAAGGATTCTCTATGGCACTGGATAAATTGTGCAGCAAATGTTCTTTGTTCAAGTTTAAGGCTTTGGCAATCATTTCTTTGGAAGACACAATGCCAGCGGCAACTGGGATGCTGGATTCTTTCACGTTTTCAAAAAACACGGGTTTTTCGCCGAGAGCCTCTATAATGCCCGCCATATCGTACTCTGTTGACACCGCTTTGTTTATTCGCGTTAATTCTCCGCCTTTTTCGAGCGTTTCCAGGAAACTTCTAAAACCCAATTCGCATTCGACCCTGCTTCTCTAATTGTTAATTATTCTCTTATATTTTTTCGACCCCGATCTTTGTTCTCAACACTTCAAAGCCTTCTTTCTCAATTGCTTTTGCAACTTTTTCCTGCAGTTCTCTTGTCGGGGTTAGCGCGGTCATGCAGCCTCCCCCCCCGCCACCTGTCAGTTTAGCACCGAAAGCGCCCTCTTTCATGGCTATGTCCACTAGCAGGTCTAGTTCTCTGCTTGAAACTTCAATTTCCTGCAACAGGCGGTGGTTCTCGTTCATGAGTTCGCCCACTTTTTTCAGGTCATAGGCTTCCAACGCTTTTCTGCCTGCATAAGCCAGCGCTTCCGCCTGCCTGAATAGGGGGTCATACTTCTGCGGGTTTTTCCGTTTTCTCTCCGCCACGCCTTCGACCATGGCTTTGGTGTTGGCGACTTTGCCGGTGCTGCCTATGATGATTTCCACTGGTTTCCTTATGATGATTCGCTCAATGGTGTTGGCTCCGCCAGTCATGTTCTTCTGGAACCAAAGCAAACCGCCGAACGTGGCAGCCGTGTTGTCTATGCCCGACGGGTTCCCAGCGTACGCCTTTTCCGCCTCATAAGCAACCTGATTAATCCTCTCGTCTGATACGTTCATGCCGAGTTCTTCTGCGATGGCTCGGGCGATGGCGACGCTGCTTGCCGCGGAAGCGCCCAGTCCACTGAATCCGGGAAGAGTTCCGCCTATCCAGATGCTCAGAGGCGTTTTAGGGTCGATTCCCATAGCCCCTAGCATTCTTTCAATGGATTCAAGTTGCTGTAGCCGTTTTTCTTCGCTGTAGCCTTTCGCGGTTTTTCTTTCATCCTTAACGGCGATTCCTTTTCCTGTTTTTTTCACTTCTGCATCAGTTGCAGAATCAATAGCAGAAACGATGCCGGGCACGCCGTGGACGACGAAGTGTTCACCGAACAATATGACTTTGCCAAAGCCTGAACCTTTTCCCATTACAGAACACCTTGAAAGAATAGCTATTATACAAA
>CAZWPI010000099.1:0-6136 GCA_964636055.1 uncultured Candidatus Bathyarchaeia archaeon | reverse complement strand
CCGCAGGCTATTCGACGCGCCGTCGCTTGCGGAAATAATTAAGAAATACAGAGAACATATGAGTTGAAAGAAATGATGGAAACCAAAATAAAAGAAATAATAAGCGAATACGACCCGCGAAGTATCCGCATAGGCGTTTTAGGCTCGCACTCGGCGCTGGAAATCGCTTCGGGCGCCAAGCAGGAAGGCTTTGAAACCGTGGTGGTATGCCAAAAGGGCAGAGACAAAACCTACACCCACTACTACAGCAACATCTTCGACCACACCATGCTTCTGGACAAGTTCGCGGACATAACCAGCCCAACCAACGTGCAAAAACTGCAAGACCTCTGCACTGTTTTCGTGCCCAACCGCTCCTTCTCGGTGTACGCGGGCTACGAGAACATCGAAGAAAAATTTACTGTGCCGCTTATCGGAAACAGGTACATGCTCAGAACCGAAGAGCGCAACACGCCCAGAAACCAGCAGTACCTACTCCAGAAAGCAGGCATATTCACCCCTAAAATTTTCAAGGCACCCAGCGAAATCGACCGCCTCGTAATCGCCAAGGTTCCAGAGAAACAACGCGCCATAGAACGCGCCTTTTTCTACGCTTCAACTCCAGAAGAATTCGAGAAAACGGCTGCAGAGCGGATAAAGCAGGGAATAATCACCGAAGAAGCACTTAAAGACTCCATCATAGAAGAATACGTCATCGGAGCCAAGTTCAACGCCAACCTTTTCTGGTCACCCCTAACAGGCGAGATAGACCTTTTAGGCTTCGACCGCCGCATACAAACGGACCTCGACGGCGTGCTAGACCTTCCAGCCCCCGAGCAGCTTGAGCTGAGGATACCGACACAGAACATCGAGATCGGACACATGGGCGCCACCATGCGCGAAAGCCAAATAGAAAAAATATTCACAGCTGCAGAACAGTTCGTGGACACTTGCAAAAAGGAGTATCCGCCTGGCATGATAGGGCTTTTCGCTCTTCAGGGCGCCGTGACTAAAGACTTGAAATTCTACGTTTTCGACGTGAGCCCACGCGTTCCCGGCTGCCCCTGCGTCGAGCCAACGTCGCCTTACATGAAGTACAAGTACGGCATGGAAGTGGGTCCTGGAAGACGCGTAGCCATGGAGATAAAACGCGCCGTGAAAGAAGGGCGGCTTGCGGAAGTGGTAACGTGATAACCAGCAAAGACAGCAGTGAAATGCTGGAAAAGTACGACTTGGACAAGCTTGCGATAGGCACGTTGGGTTCGCATTCCGCCCTGAACATTTTCAAGGGCGCCAAGGAGGAAGGCTTCCGCACGGTTTGCGTCTGCACCGAGAAAAACGCCATCCTCTACAAGAAGTTTCCTCTGGCGGACGAGATAATAATCGTCAAAGGCTTCACCGAGCTGCTCAGCGAGGCGCTTCAGGAGAAACTGCGACGCCTAAACGTCATATTGATTCCCCACGGCTCATTCACGGCTTACCTAAGCACCGAACAGCTCACCAGCAACCTCTACGTGCCCATGTTCGGAAACCGCCAGCTGCTCCATTGGGAAGCCAACCGCGAAGAGCAGGCGGAATGGCTACGCAAGGCTGGACTCCGTTTGCCCGCAACCTTCAAAACGCCAGACGAGATTGACCGCTTGATAATCGCCAAGCTGCCCGGAGCGAAAGGCGGCAGAGGCTACTTCCTTGCTAATTCGCCGTCGTCTTTCCGCAGGAAGTTCAAGGAGATGGTGGACCGCGGTCTGCTCCGCGAGGAAGACGTGGACAAGGTGCATCTGCAGGAGTACGCGTTGGGCGTGAACGTTTACCCCAGCTACTTCAGCAGCATAATCAAGGACGACGTGGAGTTCTTGGCGGTGGACCGGCGTTACGAGTCCGCTGTGGACGCCATCGGCAAGATTCCCGCCAGCGAACAGTTGGAAATAGACGTGAACCCCACTTACACTATTGTGGGCAATTTTCCCATAGTGCTTCGCGAATCGCTGCTTCCTGAACTCATTCGGATGGGCGACAGCGTCCACAAAAAAGCAAAGGAACTGGCGCCGCCAGGAATCATTGGGCCGTTCTGTTTGGAGACGGTGATAACGGATGACCTGAAGATTTACACGTTTGAGATTTCAGCGCGCATTGTTGCGGGAACAAACGTTGGCATCGGCACTTCGCCTTACGCTTACTTGAAGTACGGTGCTGACATGTACATGGGAAGGCGCATAGCGCTGGAGCTGAAAGAAGCCCGAGAACAGGGTAGGCTTCAAGAAGTGTTGGCGTAAAGAGCATGGAAAATCTCCTGTGAAGTTATAGAGGTTTCCTCTAGTACTTTTCTCCATAGGGAATAAAAGGGCACAACACCCCTTTTCTTGTTAGGGGAGAGGGTTGGCGGCAAAAGAAGGACTCTACAGTTGGTTATTCGTGAACACGGTTCCCTTGCTCTATGAGGAGAAAAAGATTGAGCGCCAGAGTAAGATAGAAACTTGGCTGGACCTCTACCAGATCACCAGAGAACTAAATATCCAAAAACCAGAAAACCGCAATGGCGCAAACGCGCCGATGAACTACGTTATCTAAAAGAGGCAAGACTGCACTACGCTGTTGAAATTCTCGCGTGTTCTATCCTTTTTGTAAAGCCTTAACGCATAAATGATTTCTTCTCGTTTTCTTTCGCCGAGCACTTCAGCCACCGCTCTCGCCACTGCGCCGCCGCTTGTGAAGAGGAACTGGCAGACAGAAGTCACGTTCGCCGTTTTTCTGTTGACGCTGGCGGTTTCAAAATCAACAATCCACGGCTTCCGCTGTTTGTCGACGATTATGTGCTTGGGCGCCTTGCTGAGTTCCCCGTGATCCAAGCCAGCGTTATCCAACCGCCAACACTGCTCCAACACATCATTCAAGACACCACGTACATGCTCTTTCCCTTTGTGTGCTTCAAGCCAGTCAGGCAACATAGCGCCGTCAACAAGCTGCATCAGGAGGAAGTTCTTGCTCACGCCCCTGAACCTTGGACCCACCTGCACCGTGTTTGCTTTGGCAAGCATCTGCGCCTCATGCTGCAATCCCAGCCTGTCCGCGTCTACCCTGCGGATTTTCAACGCTACCTTTTGCCCATCCAGATGGGCGGTTACGACGATGCCTACGAAGCCTTTTCCCAGCACAGGTACGTTGAACGCGCTTGCTTTCCCCGCGAACTCCACCGCTTTAACGCAGTGCTCTTGCAGTTCCATGAGGCGTTTCTGCACTTCGGCTTCGCTTGCTTTCGGGTAGCATAGGACTGAAGCGTAGGGTTCTTCCTTTAGGTTTTCAGTAAGTACCATTAAAGGCGTTTCCATTTCTTAGCCTTCTTTTTCGGCAACAGAATAAGATGTATGCTGATCATAAATTTAATAGGCACTCTTAATTCAGTAAAAGCCGTCTAAGTGGGTTGAGAAATGCCACGATTCAGACATACTACCGACATTCTAGCGCTGATGGGGAAAAAAGAGTCTATTCGGAACTTGGGAATCCTAGCTCACATTGACCACGGAAAAACCACGCTGACTGACTCTTTGCTAGCGGGCACGGGATTGCTGTCGCCGAAAGTGGCGGGTTCCGCGAAAGTTCTCGACTACCTCGAAGAAGAGCAGAAACGCGGCATCACCCTGAAAACCGCCAACATCTCCCTGCTGTACCGAACAGCCGACAGTTCTTTTATAATTAATTTGGTGGACACGCCTGGACATGTGGACTTCACGGGTAAGGTCACCAGAGCCTTGCGCACCATTGACGGTGCCGTAGTGCTCGTTGACGCTGTGGAAGAGGTCATGGCTCAGACAGAATTAGTCGTTCGCCAAGCGCTTGAAGAAAGAGTGCGTCCAGTGCTTTTCATAAACAAAGTTGATCGCCTGATAACTGAGTTGAAATTAACGGAGGAGCAAATCCAGAAAAAGTTCACCCGCATAATCGGCGTTTTCAACGACTTAATCGAAATCTACGGCGAGTCACCCTTCAAGGAGAAGTGGAAAGCGAATCCTGCAGAGGGAAGCGTGGCGTTTGGGTCGGCTCTGCACAGGTGGGGCTTCACCTTAGAAATGGCGCAGAAAAAGAACATACGATTCAGCGCTATAATGGCTGGGTACGAAAAAGCGGCGAACGAAAAGCTGCATGAGCTGCTTCCGCTTCACACCGTGATACTGGACATGGCGGTTAAGCATGTTCCGAACCCTTTGGACGCGCAGAAATACCGTGTGGAAAAAATCTGGAAGGGCGATGTGGCGTCTGAGGTGGGGAAAGCCATGGCGAACTGCGATGACAACGGACCCGCTGTAGCTTGCGTAACAAATGTTCAGGCAGACTCGAACGCGGGTTTAATCGCCACTGGGCGCGTGTTCTCTGGCACTGTAAAAAGCGGCGACAAGGTCTACCTCGTTAACGCTCAAGCGGAAAGCGTGGTTCAGCAGGTTTCCGTTTACATGGGTGCCTTCAGGGAGCCTGTGGATCAAGTGGCGGCTGGCAACTTGGCTGCTTTGTCAGGGTTGGAAAAGGCGAAGGCGGGCGAAACCATAGTTGACGCGGAACACAAAGAAGGTATGGTTCCGTTTGAGCGCATACGATACGTTTCAGAGCCTGTGGTGACAGTGGCAGTTGAGCCTAAAAACCCTAAGGAGCTGCCTGAACTTCTCGCAGCCATGGACCAGCTTGCAACGGAAGACCCAAACCTTGCTGTTTCGGTAAACAAGGACACAGGAGAATACCTTCTAAGCGGGATGGGTGAGCTGCACCTTGAAATTGCGGTGAACCATCTGAGGGATATGCTCGGCAGCATGGAAATCTCTGCTTCCTCGCCGAGAGTTGTCTACAGAGAAAAAGCTGCGAGAAAAGGCGTTACTGCCGCAGCTAGGAGCCCTAACAAGCAGAACAAGTTTACGGTGCAGGTGGAGCCTTTAGACGAAGAATCCATCAGCTTCCTTGAGAAAGAAGGTTCCGAAACGAGAAGCACCGCGAGCATAGTTGCGGTTGACGAGTACAAAAACGTGCTAGCGGATTGCACTGCGAAACCCAAGGTGCTTCAGGTTTTGGATTTTATGGTTTCTGGCTTTAGGTTCGCTTGCAGGGCGGGTCCGTTGTGCGGAGAACCCATGCGAGGCGTAAAAGTCAATTTGATGGACATCCAGCTAAGCGAGAACTCGGAACTCCATGGTCCAGTTGAGGTTATGCGTGGAGTGGGCAAGGCGATTTTCGGTTCGTTCTTAACGGCTAAGCCCATGCTGCTTGAGCCAGTTTACAAAATCGTTATATCTTCTTCCGCAGAGTTGGCGGGTGAATGCTCAAGAATCATCAGTGGCAGACGTGGCAAAATCTCTGCTTTTGAACAGAAAGGCGCTTTCACAGTAATTACCGGCTTCATTCCGGTTGCGGAGACTTTCGGCTTGTCCGAGGAATTGCGGTCTGCCACTTCTGGTCGTGCCTTTTGGCAATCCCTGTTTGATCACTGGGAGAAGGTGCCTGAAAAACTCAGTGAAAGAGTCATAGCTGAGGTTCGGAAAAGGAAGGGTTTACCCTCGGAGGTTCCTAAGGCAGAGCGGTTCTTGGAGGAAAACCCGTGAAGCTTGACACGGTTCCCTTCAACTTGGATGTTACACTTTGTTGTGGGCAGGTTTTCAGGTGGGACAAGAAGGGCGACTGGTGGTACGGTATTGTCGGAGACCGAGCCCTCAAGGTGAGGCAGATTGGCGCGGAGTTGGAGTTTGCTGGCGCTGACGAAACGCTAATTGTGCGCTATTTCGGTTTGGACGATGACCTGCGAAAAATCAGTGAAAAAATCGGCAGGGACGCGCATATTCGGAAAGCGTTAACTGCGTTCTGGGGTCTGCGGCTTATCAGGCAGCCGCCTTGGGAGTGCCTCATCTCCTACATCTGCGCCACGTACAAGAGCATTCCCGCGATAAGGCACATGCTGCTGAACCTTTCACGAAAATTTGGGGAAAAAACGGTTTTTGATGGCTGCGAGTTCTTCACGTTCCCAACACCTGAGAAGCTGGCGTGCGCCTCGGCGAAGAGTTTGGCAACGTGCGGGTTGGGCTACCGCGCCAAGTACGTGGATGCGACTTCGAAGCGAATTTTCGAAAGCGATTTCGAACTTGAAAGCCTGAGACAGTTGCCTTACGAGCAAGCCAAGAAGCAA
>CAZWPI010000098.1:0-6181 GCA_964636055.1 uncultured Candidatus Bathyarchaeia archaeon | reverse complement strand
AGGATAAGTGTGTTAATTAGTGAAACATAGACACATCTGGATTATCACCATTATCGCCATTCTCATTCCTTTGCTGGTTGTTTCACTTTTCTTAACGTGGAGAGGGTTTAATGAGTCTTCCCCCTCAAATGTTTTCGTGGGTATTGATGTTGCTTATGACAACGTTGCAGAACTTAAGCTGCTTGTTGACAAAGTAAGCCCATATACTAATACTATTGTGATCGGAAGCACGGGAATAACCTTTAATTTTACGAAACTTGATGATGTTTGCCAGTACGTTTACGACAGAGGCATGTACTTCATGATTTACGCGCATCCTATGAATGACACCGACGCGCTTGCCATTCAACGACAGTGGGTGCTTGACGCAAAACCTAGGTGGGGTGACCATTTCTTGGGTTTGTATGCTTTCGATGAGCCTGCTGGACGTCAATTGGATAACGCCACCATGTATAAAGTAGTGAGCGATGAAAATTGGTTCGCGGACAACTATACGGAAGCTGCAGATAAGTATGTCAGCCAATTAACCTTGGTTCTTAATCACACAATTAAAGATCAGATGGGTGCATCAAACTTGCCTTTGTTCACATCAGACTATGCGCTTTACTGGTTTGACTACAAGTCCGGATACGATGTGGTTTTTGCAGAGTTCGGTTGGAACTACAGCAGAGCCTTGAACGTGGCACTCTGTAGAGGCGCAGCCAACATTCAAAACAAGGATTGGGGCGTCATGATCACGTGGACGTATACTCAGCCACCTTACCTCGAATCTGGCAGCGAACTCTACAACGATCTGGTCTTGGCATACGAAAACGGTGCCAAATACATCTTAGTCTTTGATACCAACGAAAATTACACACATGACATTCTCCTACAAGAGCCCACGCGCTTAGATGCGTTAAAGCAATTCTGGCAATATGCAGCGGATAATCCTAGAGCAAGCGCCCCAAACAGCTATGGCGTTGCATACGTCCTTCCAAAAGGCTACGGATACGGTTTCCGTGGACCAAATGACAAAATTTGGGGGCTCTGGGAAGCCGACAACTTTTCATTAAGAATAAGCACAAGAGTCGGCGGTCTTATCGATAAATACCAGAACAGGCTGGACATAATATACGATGACGGACTAAACCCCAACAGCTCGTACGGATACAGCCAAATTATTTTTTGGAACGGAACAGTTTGGAACCCGTAAGCTAGTGAACACTTTCAGACGCCGAACACATTGAAAACAAAATACACTATCAAAATCTTTTGCCTTAACGAACGGTTTAAGTTAACATACTTCGAATGTACCCTCTGAGGAATAGACGCATTGAAGGAACTCGTGTTCGTAGGCTTAGGCTTACACGACGAAAAGGGAATAAGCCTCCAGGGTCTAGAAGAAACCAAAAATGCAGACCACGCTTTCATCGAACTATACACCAGCCTTCTCCCACACTTCTCAACAAAACGCTTTGAAGCCATGGTCAACAAGCAAGTCCACATCTTATCAAGACGTGACCTCGAAGAAGAAAACGGAGCACTCATCTTGAGCGCTGCGGAAAAGGGCAAAACCGTTTTTCTCGTTCCAGGTGACCCGTTCATAGCCACAACACATGTGACGCTGCGTATCGAAGCGCAAAAACGCGGCATTAAAACGCGCATAGTCCACGGGGCTTCTGTACTCTCCGCCTTAATCGGCTTGTCGGGTCTGCACAACTACAAGTTCGGAAAAACAGTTACCATACCCTTCTCAGAGAACTTTTCAGAAACACCTTACGATGTTATCGCCCAAAACAAGAAGCGCGGGTTGCACACGCTTTGCTTGCTTGACCTAAAAGTGGACGAAAAACGCTTCCTAAGCATCAACGAAGCCTTGACGTTACTCTTAGAGATTGAGCAAAAAAGAAAAGAGGAGATAGTGACGCAAAACACGGTGGCGGTCGGTGTGGCAAGAGCTGGAAGCAACGCTCCAACCTTAAAAGCTGATTTTATAAGAGAACTGGTGAAGCATGATTTCGGAAAACCCCCTCAAAGCCTGATTTTTCCCGGTGAACTCCATTTTATGGAAGCCGAAGCGTTAGTGGCGCTTGCGGGAGCGCCTGAGGAATTAAGGAGACTCGCCAAATGAGCTTGGAAGAGCTAGTAACGAAGTATATAATTTCCACGGAAAAAGTGCTGAAAGAAATGCAGTGCACTAAAGGCCTGATAACTGTGACTGAAGAAGGTGTAGATAATGTCTTGGGTTACGTGACAGCGTATTTGGAAGACGCAAAGTATTATAAGGCTCAAAAAAAGTTTGAAACAAGTCTAACTTCGGTCGCTTATTGCGAAGGGTTATTAGACGCGTTGAAACTGTTGGGAGCTGTGAAATTCGAATGGCCGGCGAAAACGGAAAGAAAAAAGTAGTTTTGGCTTCAGGAGTGTTCGATCTTCTGCATCTGGGGCATGTCAAGTTCTTGGAGGAAGCGAAGAAAGCTGGCGGAAAAAATGCAGAACTTATTGTCATCATCGCAAGGGACAGCACAGTGGAAGAGAACAAGGGCAGAAAACCCATTATGTCCGAGAACCAGCGGCGAGCTTTAGTGGAGTCCTTAAAAGTGGTTGATGAAGCTGTGCTTGGCTTTGAAAAATTTGACCTCGGCGACGTCATTGAGCGAGTTAAGCCCGACGTGATAGCTTTGGGGTATGATCAGGCGGATATGGAAAAAGGCGTAAAAGAATATGTGAAAAGGCACAGGTTAGACATAAAAGTTATTAGAATTGGCAAATTTGAAGAAGACGAGTTAGATAGTTCCTCAAAGATACGGCAGAAAATCGTTGAAAAACTCTCCAGATGAGCAAGATGGGTAATAGTCAGAAGTTTAAGCCAACCATTATTCTCATCGCGTTGAACGTTGCGTTTTACATTTATACTTCTGTTATCGGTGGGAATTTTCTGGAAACCAACGTCAATATGATAGTGCAGTACGGACAAGTTAACGGACTGGTAATCTATTCTGGCTATTACTATCAGCTTTTTACATCCATGTTTGTCCACGCCAACATAGCGCACATAGCAGGCAACATGCTCTTTCTTCTCATTTTTGGGTTAAGAGGTGAAGAAATGTTTTCCCTACCCGAATACCTATCTATTTACTTTCTAGGCGGATTAACTGGTAATATACTATCATTGTTTTTATTACCTATTGAGACCATCTCTGTTGGGGCTTCTGGCGCAATCTTTGCCATGTTCGGTGCAGCAATAATCTACGCGAGACGCAGTTTCAGCCAATCTATAATTGGTGCCTTGATATACGCGTTCTTTCTGTTGTTCATCAGTTCAGGACCTGGCGTGAACGTTTTTGCACACATAGGTGGACTGCTCGCCGGTTTGCTGATAGGTTACGTGTTAGCCACAAGACGCAAGCCAGAGACGCGATACAGCTTCAGCTACTCTTATTCATCCTTTCCGTAGCGTTAAGGAAGAGTGAAAACTTCGATCTTTACTTTGTGCCCATCCTTCAGGTTAAGCTGTTTTCTAAGGCAAACAGGGGCTATTATCTCCACGACTGAGACATCGTAGTGGCTTCGCAGGGCAGAGATCAAAGCGCCCTTAACTTTGTTATCGATAGTAGCGGGGTAACATTTGACCAGCCCAAAAGTTCGGTTTTCGTTTTTGAAGCCTTCAATCTCAACGGCTGGGTACGTTTCCAGCTCGTTGCGAGTCTTAAGATCATATTCGGTTGCAAGCTTGAGGTTGAGCGTACCAGGGTAAGGGTCAAAGCCCAGTTTTTCAATGAACTGTTTTCGGTAAACCTCTTTTGCGATGTAATATGCGCCTTCGCCTAAACCTGTGAAAACCGTTCCTTCAAAAGTAACTGACGGCGGATAAGCTGCCTCAATCAAGAATCGCAAGTTCGAGTACAGCTTCTGAATTTCCCTCATGCCTGTGTCGCATATTTTTATCAGGCTGCCTTCAGGCGTTATCGTTCTCTGAATCCACCTTTTACGTTCCAGTTCTATCAGGTGTCGGGATGCGGTCTGCTGGGAAATTCCCAGTTTCTCAGCTAAATATTCGGTTGAGATTTTGGCGGTTCGCCTGTGGGCACCCATTTCCGCGAGTTTAAGAAGCGTATGGATGTGCTGCCATTCGTGTTTGTTGGTCAATAGCTGTGGTTCTCCGTTTGCAGCTAGGAATTATAGAGTGAGTGGGTATTTAAGCGGCTCGAATTCGATGAAATTGCCTTGGGTGGGGCTTGCGGTGGGGAGGACTGAAGCGTGTGTGTAAAGCATGATCGGTTTTTCGTCAAAATGATCATTGTTATATTACAAGTTATAACATAAAATTTATAAGATGCCGTTAACCATCCAACTTCAGAAAGAAACATGAACACATGGAAACTTCGGCTTTCTATGGCTGGAACCTTAGCCATAATCTTCGGTCTATCCACCTTAGTGTTCACTGTAATTATGAGTCTAGCAGGAGTCTTCGACATCCTAACGCTGGCTATTCTAGTCGTATCCTTCAACATCATCCAATGGCTCATATCCCCATATCTCGTTGGCGCCATATACAAGGTCCGCGAACTTCCAGAAAACGAAAACCCGCAACTGCACCAAATGGTTGAAAACCTCAGCAAAAAAACCCAAATCTCCAAACCGAAACTCATGCTATCGCAGATTCCGCTTCCAAACGCGTTCGCATACGGCTCACCCTTAACGGGCAACCGTGTCGCGGTTACTCAGGGGCTTTTGAAGTCGTTGAACGACGATGAGGTTGAGGCTGTCCTTGGGCATGAGCTTGGTCACTTGAGGCATAGGGATGTGCAGGTTATGATGGTGGTTTCCTTTTTGCCAGCGCTCTTTTATTACATTGGCTTTTCGCTTATGCTTTCAAGCATGTATAGTGGGCGCAGGAATGACAGCGGTGGAGCCACGCTTATTGGTGTAGGTTTCATGATTTTCTCTTGGGTTCTGAACCTGTTTACTCTTCACTTGAGCAGGCTGCGCGAGTACTATGCGGACAGGCACAGCGTTTCCGTGGTGGATAACGGTGCGCAGAAGCTTTCCACGGGATTGGCGAAGATAGTTAACACTACTCGGAAGGTTAATGATGCTCATAAGGCTAGCCAGAAAAAGCCAAAATCGAGCGCTTTCAAGGCGCTGTTCATTGCTGATCCTGATAGGGCAAGCGCGGATTCAGCCGAGTTAGCTTCTATGAATGTGCAAGGCGACCAGAAACTGGTGCAGGATATAATCTCGCGGAAGCTGACTTTCACGGACAAGCTGGCTGAAGCCTTATCAACTCACCCGAACATTGTTAAGCGTCTGCGGGCGCTGCAGGAACTGAGCTAGGCGCATCAGCACATTTTAGCGTTGCAAAACGATTTTAAACCTGATGCGGGTTTTACTCAGCACAGTTCATGGAAGTTGTTGAGGCTTGAACAAAACTTCAGAAATTATCTCCCGAGTTCGCCGTGAAGGCAGAAAAGCGCTTCTGGAAACCGAAGCCAAAGCCATCTGCATGGAGTACGCCATTCCAGTCACCACGTTTAAGCTGGCGAAAAACGAGGAAGAAGCCGCTGCGTTTGCTGAGCAGATGGGGTTTCCGGTGGTTTTGAAAATCGTTTCGCCGGATATTATCCACAAGTCTGATGCTGGAGGCGTAAAGGTCAATCTGAAAAGCGCCGCTGAAGTCAGGAGTGCTTACGGGAAAATCTTGGAGAACGCCAAGAAATACGATGCGGCTGCGCGCATTGTTGGCGTTTTGGTGCAGGAGATGGCTCCACAATCAACCGAAGTCATAGTGGGCGCGATTAAGGATCCGCAGTTTGGGCAGACCTTGATGTTTGGGCTGGGCGGAATTTTCGTTGAGCTTTTGAAGGATGTCACTTTCCGAATTGCGCCTGTAACGCGAGAAGACGCTTACGAGATGGTGACGAAGGTCAAGGCGTATCCGCTTTTGACGGGCTACAGGAACACGCCGAAAGCAGATTTAGACGCCATAATAAACGTGCTGCTGAACACTTCGAGGCTGGTCATGGATTATCCTGAAATCAAAGAGTTAGACCTGAACCCGATAATGGCGTATGAGAAAGGCGCAAAAACGGTGGACGCACGAATCATACTCGAATAAAAAACGCATTCGAAGGCTACGCGGATGGCTTTGGCTGATGCTGGAGGACTAGCGCGTGGAAAAACTTATACCCCCTCTATA
>CAZWPI010000097.1:0-6204 GCA_964636055.1 uncultured Candidatus Bathyarchaeia archaeon | reverse complement strand
TCCATGTGAAGCAAAGCCGCAATGTCATAGGGGTGAACTCCTATGATTACCGTGGACTTGAGAGCATGGTCCTTGGCAAAAAATCCGTTAGCCACGTTGTAAGTGACTAATGTTTCGCGCTGAGGAAAGAAATACTTTTTTGGAGGGAGAAGCGTCACGTCATAATCCAGACGCAATTCGCTGGCAGATTCTAGTTGTCCAAAAGCGAATTTGTTGCCTTTCGATTTGACGCCTATTACATTTAAAGAATCATCGTGGATTAATGAACTAACAAATTTGGCGAAGTCTTCTTTTGATATTATGCGCATTTTTATCATCCTCTAAATTACTCAAGGCAGATTAGAGTTGTTGGGAGCTAATGTGCGATTGCCACTTTTATTGTTTTCCCATGGAAGAACAGCTATTTAACATAAAGTCGCATTGTTATTTCGCTGCTAACTAATCTATAAGGCTTTTTCACTCGGTTACGGACATTGATTTGTCAAGATAAATTTCAGAATTTTGGGGCTCTAGCTTATATAGAACTGCTTTTCAGTATCTCCTCGGAGATATCTGGGTGAGATTGGAAATGTTGAAAAGCCCAGTGTCGGAGGAGTAGATTTTTGTCAAAGGATGATAATCGCCGTATGTTATTAGAAAAAGTAATGAAGGAAAACAATTATCAAGAGAGCGCTCTGCTGGAGATACTTCATAAAGCCCAAGAAATTTACGGTTACCTTGACAAAGAGTTGCTAATGGACATTTCTGGCTCCCTCGATCTTCCTCCGAGCCACGTCTTCGGCGTGGCGACGTTTTACAGCCTCTTCAAGTTAAAAAAACCAGGCGAACACATAGTAACCAGCTGCTTGGGTACCGCGTGCTACGTCAAGGAAGTTGAGGAGATAATGCAGGCGATCGAACGCGAGTTCCAGGTTAAGCGAGGCGGCTCCACCGCTGATGGAAAGCTTTCCCTGTTCGTAACTCGCTGCATAGGCGCATGCGCCATGGCGCCGAACATCGTTGTTGACGACGAAGTCATTGGTAAAGCAACAAAAGAAATCGTTTTTGAAAAAATAAAACAGGTGCTTGGAGGTGTCAAAGCTGAAACTAGCTGACCTTCAAAAGATAGCGGAGCACGAAGTGGACTTCGAAAGAGCCTACAAGTACAGGATTAACGTTTGCTGCTCAAGCGGCTGTGTTCCATTCGGCGCCTTCAAAGTGCTCAAGGCTTTCGAAGAGGCGGTCAAAGAATTTGGCGTTGAGAAGGAATGCAAAGTCGCCAAGACAGGATGCGTCGGCACCTGCTCTGTAGGTCCCGTAGTAGTTATTGAACCAGGAGACTACCTGTACCAGAACGTGACGCCAGAGAAAGTCCGTCAGATAGTGCGGGACCACATAGTCCTTGGGCTGCCTGTGAAGGGCATGCTTTACGAGAATCAGGCGTTCTTCGAGAAACAGCATCGGCTGGTGCTTAGGAACGCGGGCAAGATTGACCCGTCAAGGATTCAGGATTACATCGCCATGGGCGGCTACGCTGCGCTGGTTAAGTGCCTCGCCACGATGACCCCTCAGGGCGTTATCTACGAGGTTACCACCAGCGGCCTGAGAGGTCGAGGCGGCGCTGGCTTCCCGACGGGGCAGAAATGGGGGCTTGTTGCCCGGTCCCATGACGCGCCCAAGTACATCATTGCCAACTTGGACGAGGGCGACCCCGGCGTTTTCGCTAACCGAACGTTGGCTGAGGCGGACCCGCACGCGATTCTTGAAGGCATGCTCATAGCCGCTTACGCTATAGGCGCCGAAAAAGGCTACATCTACATAAGGGCGGAGTACCCGCTGGCAATTCAAACTTTGCAGAGGGCCATCGCGCAGGCAAAGTCGATGTCTCTCCTCGGCGACAGCATTCTTGAAACGCCGCCGTTCAAGTTTGACGTTGAACTGCGGTTCGGTGCAGGCGCTTTCGTGGCAGGCGAAGAAACCGCCATTCTCGCTTCGGTTGAGGGTCGCAGGGCTATGCCTCGTCCGCGTCCGCCGTACCCCGCCAACTCAGGCTTGTGGGGAAAACCCACGCTCATACAGAACGTTGAGACCCTGGCAAACATACCGATAATAGTGATGAACGGCGGTTCGTGGTTCTCCAAAATCGGCACGCCCAGATGCACGGGAACCAAATGCTTCTCGCTGACGGGTCACATCAACAATCCGGGACTCATCGAAGTGCCGATGGGTATAACGTTGAGGGAAGTCGTGTTCGAAATAGGCGGCGGAGTCGCAGGCGGACGGAAATTCAAGGCGGTGTTGGTGGGCGGTCCTTCAGGTGGATGCCTCCCAGAAACGCTTTTGGAGCTTCCGATTGACTATGATTCGCTGACGAACGTTGGTGCCATAATGGGTTCGGGCGGCATCGTGGTAATCGATGACAAATCGTGCATGGTTGACACCGCCAAGTTCTTCACCGAGTTCTGCGTGGACGAGTCCTGCGGCAAATGCACCCCGTGCAGGGCGGGTCTGGCGAGGATAAAGGAGATTTTTGATGGAATCACGCAGGGGAACAGCAGGTTGGAAGACATGGCTACGCTGGAGAAAGCCAGTGTCTACATCAGGGACGCCAGCCTCTGCGGTTTGGGGCAGACGGCGCCGAACCCGGTCATAACGACCTTGCGGTATTTCAAGGACGAGTACGTTCAGCACATCGTGGAGAAGACTTGTCCTGCGGGTAAGTGCTTCAGGAAGGGGAAGGAGGAGTAGACGTGAGCGAAACAAACGTTAAACTGAAGATAGACGGCGTCGAAGTCACGGTGTCGGACGGCACGATGATATTGAAGGCAGCTAAAGACAACGGCATAGACATACCCACGCTTTGCAATCTGGAAGGCTTAACCAGCTACGCCGGGTGCCGCTTGTGCCTTGTGGAAATTAGTGGTTCGCCTAAGCTGTTTCCAGCCTGTGCAACGCCGGTCAGCAGCGGCATGGAGGTCATAACCCAGTCTGAGAGGCTTACGGAGTACAGGAAGATGGCTGTGGAGCTGCTGTTGGCTGAGAGAACGCATATCTGTTCGGTGTGCGTGGCTAACGACCACTGCGAGCTTCAGAGCTTGGCGAACCAGCTGGGCGTTGACCACGTCATGTTTGAGCGGAAATGGACCAGTCTCGATATCGATTCTACTCATGACTTCTTGGTTATCGACCGGAACAGGTGCATTCTGTGCACGCGTTGCATAAGAGTGTGCGATGAGATAGAGGGGGTTCACACGTTGGACCTGAAGCTGCGCGGCAAAGACTCGCAGGTAATTATGGACCTTGATAACAAGTGGGCAAACTCCTGCTCCTGCACGTCGTGCAGAAAATGCGCTAAGGTTTGCCCTGTCGGCGCGATTTACATTGAAGGCGAGCCTGTTTCGCATACTAAGCATAAGGATATTGCCGAGTTTATCACGGAACGGAGACAAAGAAAATGGAAGCAGTAGAGAAAACTAGGTTGGCGACGATGTGGCTGAGCGGCTGCTCAGGCTGCCACATGTCGTTCCTCGACCAGGACGAGCTGCTGGTTGATTTGGCGAAGAAGGTCAAGCTGGTTTACAGCCCGATTGTGGACGTGAAGGTTTTTCCTGAAAACGTTGACGTGACTCTTGTTGAGGGCGCGGTTGCGAACGAGGAGCAGTTAGACCTGCTTAAGGAAGCAAGAGCCCGGACGAAGGTGCTGATTTCGCTTGGTGACTGTGCGGTCACGGGAAACGTCACTGCCTTGCGGAACGCTTGGGAAGACAGCGACAAAGCGGTTCTTGAAAAAGAGTTCATCGACAACTCGGATGTGAACGCGCAGGTTCCGACGGATGTGCCTAAGCTGTTGAAGAAGGTGCATCCGCTTCATGAGGTGGTCAAGGTGGACTATTTTATTCCTGGGTGTCCGCCGTCTGCGGCGCTCATAAACTATGTGCTTACGGAGTTGTTGGCTGGGAGGACGCCTAACATGGAAGGTAGATCGGAGTATGGTTGAGGGAGAGAAGATGAGCAGGGAGATTGTGATTAGCCCGATTACGAGGATAGAGGGGCACGCCAAAGTAACCATCCATCTGGGGAAGGATGACGCTGTCAAGGAAGCGCGTTTCCAGGTGGTTGACTTCAGAGGTTTCGAGAAGTTCTGTGAGGGACGCCCGTTTTACGAGATGCCGAGCATCACTTCAAGAGCCTGCGGCATCTGCCCCGTGAGCCACCTCCTGGCTTCGGCGAAGGCATGCGACGAGATAGTTGGAGTGAACCCGCCGAAAACCGCCATCCTGCTGCGGCGCCTGATTCACATGGGGCAGATGATTCAGTCGCACACGCTGAACTTCTTCCATCTTGCGTCTCCTGACCTGCTCTTGGGAATGGACGCAGCCCCAGCCGAAAGAAACATTTTCAGTTTGATAGAGAAGCAGCCTAAACTGGCGTTGCAGGGCATCAAGCTGCGGAAGTTTGGGCAGGAACTCATCGAGAAGGTGGCGGGAAAAAGGATTCACTCCAGCGACTGGATTCTGCCTGGAGGCGTGCAGTGGCCGCTTACGAAGAGCAAAGCGGATTATCTGCTGGCTAACCTGCCGGAAGCGCTCGACATCACACTAAAGACGATCTCGATGTTTAAGGACATGCTGCAGGGGTTGGATGAGGAAGTGCAGAATTTCGGGAATTTTCCCACGTACTATTTGGGGTTGGTTACGGCGACTGGTGGGCTGGAGATGTATGACGGCAACCTGCGCGTTGTGGACCAGAAGGGGGAAATCGTGGCGGATCAGCTTGACCCTGCGAAGTATCAGAAGTTCATCGGGGAGGCTGTGGAGCCGTGGTCGTACATGAAGTTTCCGTACTACAAGCCGCTGGGCTATCCAGATGGCATCTACAGGGTAGGCCCATTGGCTCGGCTGAATGTGGCTTCGTACTGTGATACGCCGCTTGCCAACGCGGAGCTGAAGGAGTTTAAGGAGCTCGGCGGGAACGTGGTTCAGAGCACTTTTCTCTATCATTATGCGCGTCTGGTTGAGGTTCTGTTCTGCATTGAGACCGCCAAGAAGCTGCTTGAGGACCCTGAAATCCTGTCGGAACGCGTCACCTCCAAAGCCTTCGTCAACAACTACGAGGGCATAGGCGTGGCTGAGGCACCGCGGGGAACACTGATTCACCACTACAAGGTTGACCCGCAAGGCATGATACGCTGGTGCAACATGATAATCGCCACCGAACACAACAACCTTGCTTACAACAAGGCGGTGACGCAGGTCGCCAAGAAGTACGTGAAGGCAAAACAGCTGCAGGAAGGCATGCTGAACAGGGTTGAAGCGGTCATACGCGCGTTTGACCCGTGCCTAAGTTGCGCAACTCACGCCGTCGGACAAATGCCCCTAGAAGTACAGCTAATTGATTCAGAAGGTAAAATCGTAGACCAAAAAACACGATAATGTGCTGTTTAGAAAGCGAAGGTGAACAGACATTTCCTGCTTAATATTTGCGTTTCTCGAAGTTTCCTATTGGAATTTTTCCTCATGACTTTTAGCAGAATTATTACAATAATTGCAACTTGCAAATGCGCTAAATTTTTTTCAGTTCGCCAATCCGTTCATTAACAGCCTTGATGAGGCCGCTTCTCAGCTTCTCTCCGCGTGTATCCTGTGGAATTCTATTGATTCTTGTCGAGAGATCAACATCACCGATAATAAACTGTACCCATCTCCAAAAGTCTCCTCGACTGAAATGGAAATCTATTGACTGAACATCAACTACCCGTAGCATCTTTACAAAATCTTTTAAGCTCGTGGCGTTTTTTCCTGTAAAGTCCCCTGGAGCCCTGTAAAACCAAAAACCTTCATGACTCTGAACAGTTCTCAGAAACTTTGAAGCAAGCGTCTTATCTACGGGTTTTCTAATAGCTGTTTCTTTTTTAAATAATACAATTCGCCCCCAAATCACCTTTTGCGTTTCTTGGAGTAGAACAGCAGGCATATACTAATCAAGACAACAATGGGCGTTGCAACAATCGCTATCCCGAGCACTATTCCTAGTAACGTCATAGTAGGCGCTTTTGTCGAGATTGTTATCTGAGAGGGCGTAACTTTGGCTAGGGGCGTCGAAGGCTCAGGAGACAGTTTAGCAGACAACGAGGGCTCAGGATTTAGACTTGACGTTGGCGATGAGCCTCCCACAGTGATATTATATGAAGAAGTTGGTTGATTACTTGGAGAACCAAAAGCATAC
>CAZWPI010000096.1:0-6458 GCA_964636055.1 uncultured Candidatus Bathyarchaeia archaeon | reverse complement strand
AGCTTGGTGGCGGTGCCGGGAATATCGGAAACCAACATTCAAATCGTTGAAGCGCTACGGGTTAAGGAACAAGGCGTTGAGCCCACGGTGTCTGGCGAATACGTCCTCGGTTTTTACCAAGACGCTTCAGCTTTCATCCCTGAACATTTCAGCGCTGTCTGGCTTGACCGCGAAAACGGCGTTTTAGCCATAATGGGAAAACCGCAGCAGCAACCAGAAGCCCAGCGCACGCAAGCTATTCTCTTTTCCAAAGAGAAGATGTGGGATCAAGTGAAGATTCAGGATTGGCTTGCGCTTCACCCTAACTACATGGTTTCAGCCCAAAACCAGAGCGCGGTCTCTGAGAGCCTCTTGAAAAACCCATCGGAGCCAACTATACCCGTAGGCGAAGCCGTGAAGTTGATTGAAACGGTTCTGCCAAACCACATTGTTCAGCGTAGTTGGAGTCTGGGACCCCAGAGAATGTGCCAGGAACTGCGCAAGGTTATCATGAAACTTCGAAGCCGACAGGAAAGTCACAACTTGACCGTGAGTAACTGAGGATGAACTCGGTGAAAACGAAAAATTTGGAGTAAAGATGAAAAATGACTGATTTAACAGGAAAAAGTTGGATGGCAATAGGCGAAACAGACGACCCCAACGCCATCATAGAATCCTTCGAAGCCGCAGCAGCCATAGCGAAAGGCGACCCCGTTTACCTGAGCGCCGACAACAAGGTTTCCCCGGCAACCGCGGCGCAGGACTGCATAGGCATAGCGGTTAAAGGCGCTGCTTCTGGCGAGCAATGTCCAGTGCTGACCCGCGGCAGAGTCAAAGTCAAAGCAGGCGACGCCATAACCCGAGGCAAAGCCATTTTCGGTGCTGACGCTTCAAAGCGAGTTCTTGAGTTGACCGATCAAGCCGTAGACGAAAGCGGCTCAGCGTCTTACACCGTTTACTACAATCGCAAGCTCGGCACCGCCCTGGAAACAGCAACAGCCGCAGATGATCTTCTTTTCATCCAAGTGTAGAAGGGGCAAAGAGACATGAAACCACGACTTTTTGAATCCCTGATGCAGAAGGATGGCGAGTTCAAAGAGCACATAGAAAACCTAAGGCACAAAGCCAATGTGCATCCGTTTCTTAAGCGTTACTGCGAAGTCGGCGTCAGAGAAGGCCTGTTCAGCGACGCAGTAAGCGCCATAGGACGCTTGCATGACACGCTTGTGCAGGCTGCCTATCCAGAGATGATCGGCAGAGGCATCATAACGGTGCGTCCGACAACCGAAGCTATGGAACGGTTCCCGTTGGACAAGAAAGCTGTGGCGTACCGCTATGCAGAAGGCGCGGCAACACGGTTAAGCGGCAAGAAGAACGGCACCGTGGACGTGTACACGAACATCACTGCTGAATCCTCCGAGGAGTGGACGCGGGAGTTTTTGGAAGACGCCACGTGGAACGTCATGGACAGCATGGCGGAGAAGGTCGGCAGAGCCTTAGGCGAAGAAGAAACGAACAGGATAGTGGCGCTTTACGGAGCCATTGCTGACGAGGATTTGGCTGGAGGCGAACCCATAGACCAGGGCGGAGCAGCCATGAACTGGACCGGTCTGGTCAAACTGCACGACGCAATCAGAGCGGAAAACTGGAGACCCACCGTCTTAGCCTTAAACGAAACACAGCTGCATCAGCTTTTCACGGATGACAAGTTCATTCACGCGCAGTACTTGCCGGCGGGACAGACGGATTTGGAGCAGGCAACGGTTTCCAGCGTTTTGGGCATGCGCGTACAAGCAAGCACGCTGGTGCCTGATGGAACCGCGTACGCTTTGGACACCCGAGTAGCGTCGGTAATGCTTCTGCGGCGGGACATAACCGTTGAAGACTGGGAGGACATAAAGAACGGCAAGTACGGCGTCCGGGCGACAACGCGGTTCGGCGTGGGCGTTCTGCGCAGCAAAGCCATCGCCAAAATGACCAACATAAGCACAAGCCTTGAGTGATGACCAAACAGGAGGGTAAGGGCGGATGGCGTGGCACGAAGGCAAATGTTCCCGATGCGGAAAAACGCATTATTCGCATAGGCAAGGGGACACCGTGGTCTGCGACTGCTGGCAACACTGCCCCATGTGCGGAGCCGAAATGACGCCCTACGCGCCAGACCTTGCCCCGAACACGTACGGTCTCGACGGCAGAAGAGAACTTGCGGTGCTGCTGGTTTGCACTCTTCATTTTCCCATGTTTTTCAGCACAAGAAAACCCGTAGAGGTTGTTTGCACATGAGACGTTTAAAAGATAGAATGAACTTGGCAAAGACCGTCCTGAAAGAGCTTGAGAGGCAGCAGCTTTGCCGAACAGAACTTGAAAAAAGAACCGTGCGAAAATCGGGCACTCACGCCACTTTCGAGGGCATATTCCGCTTTCTGGTTCAAAGCGGCTACGTGCAGAAAAGCGGGCAGAAACACCGCGCCCCTTACGCGCTAACGGAAAAAGGCGCCAAATTCCTGGAGGCTCTCTAAATGAGCAAAGCGCTGCACAGACTAACAGAGGCGTTCTCGCTGAAAACGAAAAGCGGATACGCCGTTCCGCAAAAAACGCTGGTGTACGAGACGCCCCGCATTCCTTTGGCTGACGTCATCAGTCTTTACGAGCGAGACCCCACATGCAAGGCAAGCGTGGACTTGCTGGCAGCCTCAGCCGTGGGCGCTGGCTTCTACACGACGGTTAACGAGAATTACGAGAAGGCAGGCGAAGCCAAAAGAGTCGTGGACAGCTTCAACGAAAACGTCAACTTGGACGCCCTGCTCTGCGACATGGCGCGGGGGCTGATTGCCTGCGGAAACGACTTCTGGCTTAAGCTGACCCCTGAAAACCTGAGGGAACTGCACAGGCTGCCGGCGGACGCGGTTGAGCGCATTCAACAAAGCTTCATAGAAGAAAAAACGCTGAAAATCCCCTACAAAATCGAAAGCTACAAGCTACGGCAAGCATACGGTGGCCAGAGTCTCGGCGCGGAAGCGATAATCCATTGGCGGATAAACTGCTTCGATTTTTCAGGCTACGGCACCGGCGTTCTGCAGGTCTTGTTGCACTCTTTGGGTTTCCAGTCTGATAAGCGCCCTGCGTTTGCGTGGATGAAAGCGAAGATAGAGCGCATCATGCCGAGAATTTTTGAGAAGTATGCTGGACCAGACGTTTTAGCCCTGCTTGAGAAGGCGGATGAGAACACGATAAAGATGTTCGAGCGGGCTATCAAGAACCGCGGCGAAGAAGGCGCTTGGCTCTTCTACAGCGGAAAAGGCGACATACGACCCGTGACGCTGGACCCGCGAGCGCGGTTTGAGTATTACGTGGAGCACTTGATTAACCAGTTTTACCTCGGATGCGAGACGCCTCTGCCCAGACTGTTCAGCACGCCGGGCTTTACTGAAGCTTCGGCGAAAGCTGCGTTGGAGCTGCAGAACATGCTCATCAAACCCACGCAGCGATACATCAAACGCCAAGTTGAGAGAGAACCTTTTGATGTTGTTCTGGCGCAGGCGGGCTTGGACTCAACAAAAGCGCAGCCGCGTTTGCACTGGGGTTCTCCCAAAACACATGAGGCTAGCGTGGCGGACATGCTTAGGGCGGCGGAGCTTAGCCTTATTCGTCCTGAAGAGTTCCGCAAGAACGCGGTTAAGCTCGGCTGGGAACTGTGGGAGAAAGTGAATCCTGCGGAGGCGGAGCGATGACTGAGGTCGCGTACAACAGGTACGACGAGGCGTACAGGGCTATTCACAGCGCGTTAATGGACATCGCGTGTCCTCCGCCAGGCAGAAGAATCACCAAGCTATCGTTCACCTGGAACGTTGACGGCACTCTTTTGAGTTTAAAGGCGTATGACGGCTCAGACTTGCTTTTCACCTTGATGTTCACGTGGAGCGCTGAAGGCGCGTTAAGCGAGGTGGCTCGAACATAGTCAGCGTTGCCTGGCTGTGCGAGAAACCGCATTAGAAAAGGAGGAATATAATGGAAAAAGCAATGGATAAAATCGGTTGGAAAGCCAGATGGCGGATAGACAAGTTCGAAGACCCAGATGCCACGATCGCGAAAGGGTTGCAGGCTGGAATGCCTGTGCAGGAAGCCATAAGCGCTTATGCGCAAGCGTTTGTTTGCACTGAAGAGTTTGAGGCTAACATTGCCCTGAACGAAGGCTTGCAAGAGTTAATAGACGTTATCTGCGGTCTGGGAACGCCCACTGGTTGGGATAACTCGAACGCGAGACTCGGCGTAGGCGACAGCAACACAGCAGAAGACGCAGCGCAGACAGGGTTGCAGGCAGCTTCGAATAAGGCTTACAAGGCGATGGACGCGACTTATCCGCAGCGGTCAGGACAAACCGCTGAGTGGCGCGCAACATTTGGAACTGATGAAGCTAATTTTGCTTGGGAAGAATTCACGGTTGTCAATGCTTCGGATGACGCTGGCAAGAACTTGAACCGCAAAATCAGCTCGAAAGGCACTAAAAGCTCTGGCGAGACATGGACGCTTAGTTTGCAGATAACCTTCAGCTAAACAGGTGCCTAACACTTGGGCGTATCACCTATCAACAACCGCGCGTTCAAAATAACCACCAAAACAGGTGATATTGCTCAAATAGGCGACCCAACAAAACCAACTTTTTCACCAGAAGTAGCTTTAAGCCGATGGAGCGGCGAATGCATCCTGAAACTGCCCAAGTGGATGCAGACCATAATCCTTGAAGACGTGAACACCGCCATAAGCAACCGCATAGCCACCATGGAGATGATTCAGAATGCGCAAAGAAACCATTAACCTCGGCACCGAGTACGGCGAGGAATACGCTGGCAAATACGTTTTCCAGGAGCTCACGTGGGCGAAGCGCAGCCGCATAATCCAGAAGCACACACGATACCACCCCGTTTCGGGGCAGGTGACGAGCAGCGACTTCATTGCGATCCAAGCGGAGACCATTTGGGCAGCGCTTAAAGAACAGCCACCCAATGCGCCGATAACGCTGGAAAGGCTGCTAGGCGAAGAAAACGGCATCTCCATAGCGCTGGGCGAGTTGCTCTCCCGAATCGTCAACGGCTTGTGCGCCATGACCCGTGAAGAAACGGCTTTTTTATCCGAGCAGTCAAACGCAGACAGCCGCACCCCGCCGTCACAGAGTTCCGCCTCTGCAAAGAGTTCGGGTGGACCCCAACCCAGCTCGCAAGGCAGCCAGCCCGCGCAATCCACCAGTTCACCGTCATCCTCAACGAGGTAGACCGGCAAGTGGAGGAGCAGCAGCGAAAAGCGGAGAAAGAGGCGAAAAAGCATGAGCGTTGAAATCACCTTTGACCTCGCAGGTGCCTCGGAGTTCCAGCAAGCGATAGCGCGGTTTGACGCGGAAATGCAGAGGCAAGTGCATGAGCAACTGACGGAGTGGGCTGGAAGTGCCCAAGCTGAAGCCAAACGCCTCGTGCCCGTGCGAACCGGCTACCTGCGAAGCACCATTTACGCGCAGGTCCAAGAGTGGAACGCGGAAGTAGGCGCTGAAGCGGCTTACGCGGCTAACATCGAATTCGGCACTCGCTACGCCATGGCTCAGCCGTTCCTGCACCCTGCGATTCAAGCGCGTCTACCGGAGCTTGAGCGCGTGTTGCTGGCAGCGGTGGACCTTGCCAAAGCGGAGGCGGGACTGTGAGCTTCAGGGAAATAGCGGTCACGATAAGGGCGGTTAACCGTGCGAGCGCCGAGTTCAGCAGGGTTCAAACCGACGCTGAAGTGCTTGCCGCTAGGGTTAAAAGCTTGGGCGCTGCCGTAGCGGGATTAGGCGCCGCGGGCACGGCTGTCGGCTACATAGCTAACCAGTTTGGCTTGCTGAACGATGCGCAGGCGAGGACTTTTAACTCCGCCATGATGGTGGTCTCGGTCATGGGCATGTTCATGCGGACAAGCGCGGGTGTCGCCGTGGCTCAGAAAGTTTACGCCGCCGCAACAGCTTTTGCCACCATGGTGCAGAACAGCTTAAACATCAGCTTCGCCACGTTTTTGGCTTTGACGGGCGTGGGCATAGCGGTTATTGTGGCGGCAGCCGCTGCTATGATAAGCTTCGCGGACAGCATGAACTCGGCAACCGCGAGCGTCCAGAGCTTCAATGAGGCTGCTGCGACGTCGCCTTCGCATGTACGTGGTATCCAGCGTGCCGGCGAGGCGGACCTGTACAGGCGTGGAGTGGAATAAGCGTTGAGTGTGAACCCGCCCGTAGCGGCGATTGTTTTTGGCGGTGTGACTCCGCCGCAGGGCGATGTCGTCGAGCTTAGGGTGCATTTGGGTTGCACGCGGGAAGTGAGCAGCTTCGAGGTGTTGCTGCAGAACTGGGGCGGCAAGTACAGTTCAGGGGGGCCAAGCGCGCTAAGCGTGGGCGTGGACGGCAGCATAAGTCTGGGACGGGGCGCCGATTGCCCTTTGCTTATGACGTGCAGGGTGGAAAG
>CAZWPI010000095.1:0-6518 GCA_964636055.1 uncultured Candidatus Bathyarchaeia archaeon | reverse complement strand
TAGCCTGCTATAATATTTAGAACTTAGTCCCTTATAGTTTCCAATCAATCCGAAAAGTGGACTATCCCATCATGATTTGCGAAATCAAGTTCCAGCGATTCGTTCTCGCTGGTTTATGCTTACCTATGTCTGTAGAGTATGAGTTAAAGTACAATACCTATGCTTTTCTAAATCGCAAGATAATTCTGTGGATTTGGCGGAACTTGCCATTGTTTTATAAGGAGCTTTTACGCATACTTTCTTCAGCCCTATAGCTGAACGATTAGAACGACAAAATCTATAACCCCTCAAAAGACTGCTGTTTAAAACCGCTTTTCCATAAATAGTTTCTTTATATAAGGGGGCTATAGTCTTTTCCGAGCAGCTATCCCAACGCCAGTTTCAGTCAACTGTTAGTTTAAATCTATCATAGATTGGGACTGTTATCATGCGTTAGCGCTGCGTAATGGTTTTAAGTCGCCACTTGCCTAGTCTATTTGGCGTTTTTTATGAAAGCCTTGATTTTTGACAAGCCTAGATTAGACAACCTCCAACTCAGAGACGTTGACACGCCAGAAATCGGCGACCACGAAGTCCTCGTAGAAGTGACGATGGCTGGAGTGAACCCCATTGACCATTACGGCGTATCGGGAAAACGCCCAGTCAAACCCACGCCGCACGTTCCAGGCGCAGAATTCGCTGGAACCATCGCCAAAACAGGCAAGCACGTGACAAATGTAAAACTGGGACAACGCGTAACCGTTTACCCAAGAATCTTTGACTCTGCATGCGACATGTGCCTCAGCGGCAACGAGATGCTGTGCCGAAACGGCGGAATAATCGGCATCGCCACAAACGGAGCCTTCGCCGAATACGCCGCAGTACCAGCAAACTGCGCCTTCCCCATCCCAGACGACTTAAGCTGGGAAACCGCCGCATCATTGCCCGTCGCAGCGCTAACGCCATACCACGCACTGAAAGAAGCAGAGCTCAAACCAAACGAAATCTTCGCCGTTTTTGGCGCTTCAGGAAGCACAGGACTCTTCGCCGTCCAACTCGCCAGAAAATTCGGCGCGGAAGTCATCGCCATAACCAGCAAAAGCTGGGTCAAAGACTACGGCGCACACCACGCCGTCCCGCACGAAAACGCAGCCGAACAAGTACAGCAGCTAACAAACGGTCACATGGCAAACGTCGTGCTCAACAGCATAGGCGCAGAAACCTGGCAAACCGCACTGCAAACGCTCGCAGTAAACGGCAGACTCGTCTTCTTCGGCGTCCTCACAGGCGCCAAAACCGAAATCCCACTCGACAAAATCTACAACAAGCAACTCAAAATCATCGGCAGCACAGGCGGCACAAGAAAAGAACTCACCGAACTCATCCAAACCGCCCCAGAACTTCGCATACGCCTCTGGAGGAAATACCGCCTAGAAGACGGCGCAGAAGCGCTGAACGCGTTGTTCGCGAAGGAGCGCCAAGGCAGAATCCTCATCGAGCTTTAACGCGCTTAAGACATAAACGCGTCACGCTTCAAGGCCAAATGAGTATCAACAGTCGCCGTGGCAAAAACGCCATCGATAACGAAAAAGCACTTGCCGTGACTAAAAGTTATCAAATTGCTTTTTCAACCTTCACGCACTGGTTCTGCAAGTTTCTTGGTCAATCGCGCTTCATAGCTTCCGCTTTAAGCTCTTTCGGCATAAGCTCAACCGCGTATCGTAAAGCGGTTCGCGGCATCGCCTTCCTGTTTTTCAGTACATAGTTGAAAACTTCCTTCTGATGTTCCCTGCTCGCTTCTTTCAACAGCCAACCGTAGCCTTTCTGCACCATGTCATCCTCATCGCTCAGAAGCATGTCACTTATCTCGAAAGCCTCCCTGAGAAAATTTCCCTTCTTGGCTGGAATTATCAGCGAAACCGCTGCAGCCCTCCTAAGCCAACGGTTCTCCGACCTAGCCCACCTTTCCAATTCGCTCACGCTCTCCGGATGCTGCTCAACCAAGCCGCCCACCGTATGGTTGCAAAGACCATCGCACTTAGCCCAGTTATTAACGTACCGCTCAATCCACGCCTTGAACACCGCCAAGTCGCTTGGCTCAAGCCGCTCAACCAAGTCCTGAAGCCAAAACGCCGCCACAAACGCCTCTTCCGTGTAATCCGAACGGTACAGTTCTTCGCAGAGCGCAAAAATCTGCGGCTTACTGAAAAGTTTGGCTTCGTTCCAGTGCTTCTTGGCTATCTTGCGCACAACAGCGGTTTTCACGCCGTAATACTTGACTTCTTCCTTGAAAAACCTCTGGAAGCTCTTCTTGGTTTTCTCGTCTGCGCCTGCTTCAAGGTCTTCCCTGATTTTCGCGATAATCAAATGCATGCATGTAGAACAGCGCTATTGCAATATAGCGTTTCTGTAACGAAAAGCGCCTACGCCACTTTAAAAACGCTTACGCTAAAAAATAGAAACCGAGGAAGAAAGTGCTAAACCTTTTCCATCTGGTAAAGGTCCAAGTCCAAATCGATTTTCACAGGCTTCTTCGATTCAACGTCGTCTTCAAGGTCGTAAAGCTCAGGCATGATTTTTCCCAACCTGTTTCTCTTAGATTTCATTTCGTTCCTGACAGGAACAACTTTGATTTTTTCTTCCAGCTCAGAGCTCACCTGTGCACTGCAGACCACGATTGCATTAGCATCACCCACTTTGTTCATTTCCTCCACTGGCACATGAAATTTTAACGGGTTCTCGTCAGGCGCTTGCTTAGTCAATGCCTTTCCTCCGCCACACCTCAACACTGATCATGTCGCGGATAGCCACGCGAATAGCTTCAGCTCTGTTAGGATAGAACCGCTCGTCCACAAGCTGATCCAAAGCTTTTATATACGTTTCAGGAAGGTACAGAGTGATTAGTTTCATTTTTTTTCTTCTCCCTCGGTGAAATATGAAAATGATGATTGTTGGTTATACTTCTATATGTTATGATATAAACATGTGTTAAACATATTCGTACCTTGATTTATAAATGTTTTACAAGCCATGTTGCAGGTTTTTGTAAATTCCCGCCCAAAGCAACCTCTATGTTTTTATTTCTTGTTAAAGCATCTAACGTATCGCGATGTGAAATAATGCACGTTTTCGTGAAAAGCTACGGCTGCTCCGCGAATTTAGCCGACAGCCAAGTTCTAGCAGGCTGCCTAGCCAAAGCCGGATACAAGTTGGCTGGTTCCGCTTCAGAAGCAGACGTGGTAATTTACAACACCTGCGCTGTCAAGGGACCAACAGAAAACCGCGTAATCACAGCCCTCAAACGCGCTCCACGTGAGAAGAAACTGATTGTCGCAGGCTGCTTGCCCCTCATCAATTACGAAAGGCTAAGCCGAGAAGTGCGCTTCGACGCAGCTGTTGGACCCGCTGCTGGAGAGAAAATCGCAGACGTTGTGCGCCGCGTATTGGAAGGCGAAAAAGTTGTTGATTTGGAAGACGCGTTGACGGCTAAACCCAGCCTGAAGCTGCCAAGGTCAAAGTCGAATCCTGTGATAAGCGTGCTACCAGTGAGTTACGGCTGCTTAGGCTCTTGTGCGTACTGCTGCGTGGTTTTTGCCAGAGGTCACCTGCGAAGCTACACGATAAAGGATGTTGCTGAACGCGTGCAGAGGGACTTGGCTACGGGCGCAAAAGAGTTCTGGATCACTTCTCAGGATACAGCATGTTACGGAAAGGACATCCGCACGAACCTCGCAACGTTAGTTAACGCTTTATGCGCTGCAGAAGGCGATTTCCGAATCCGCGTTGGCATGATGACACCGAATCTGGTGAAAGACATTCTAGACGACTTGATAGACGCTTTCAGGGACAGCAGAGTTTTCAAATTCGTGCATTTACCAGTGCAGAGCGGAGATGACCAAGTTTTGAAGCGAATGCAGCGATTCTACACGATTCACGATTTTAGAGAAATCGTAGACGCAGTTAGAGCGGCGTTTCCCGCGGTTACGCTTGCCACGGATGTCATCTGCGGTTTCCCAGGCGAAACCCGAGAAGCCTTCGCGAACACACTTAAGCTAATCGGCGAAATTAAGCCGGACATAGTTAACGTTTCGAAGTTTTTTGCCAGACCACACACCGCAGCTGCGGAGATGCAGAAAGCGTTTGTGGAGCCAACGGAGATTAAGCGAAGAAGCACCGAAGCCGCTAAACTGGTTAAACGAATCTCGTTGGAAAGGAACCAGCGTTGGGTTGGCTGGAGTGGTGAAGTGCTAGTGGACGAGACGGGAAAAGTGCCTGGTTCGTGGATAGGCAGGAACTTCGCGTATAAGCCTGTAACTGTGAAAAGCTCACTGGACTTGCTTGGCAAGACGTTGCGGGTTAAGGTTGTGAAAGCATTTTCCACTCATCTGGCGGGAACGATTGAGAAATAGCTGTAGTGAAGCGACATGACAGGGTAACGAAAATCTTTTTTTATGCATCCTAATATGTTTTTGTATAGGCGATTGTTTGCACTTTTCATACCTTATTAGATATTTTGAAAAACTGGAAAAGACATCTTCTATGCAAGCACTGGTTCAGACGTTAGCCTTATTGCTTAAAGAAGCTACAGCTGGCGATATTGAAATTGTTTGCTATTTTACACTTGGAGAAGCTGCCGTTGCGTATAAGAATGTGCAATTAGGAATAGGCACAAGAACCGCCGAGTCAGCTATTTCTCTTGCCTTTGGAATAGATGAAACCGAAATCAAAAATAAATTTAAACATCTAGGCGACTACTAAATGAAGAACTTGCAAATAGCCAAAATTCTGAACGAAATCGCAGATATCTTGGAAATGCAAGACGTAGAATTCAAACCACGCGCCTACCGTAAAGCTGCGCGCACCGTGGAATCGCTTTCGAAGCCGATAGAGGAGGTTTACGAAGAAAACAAACTCGAAGAACTTTCTGGTGTAGGTAAAAGCATCGCGGAGAAAATCGCTGAAATAATCGAGACGGGAAAGTCTCAGTATCTTGAGAATCTAAAGAAGCAGATGCCTGCCGATGTTGAGGCTTTAACTTCCATAGAGGGGATGGGACCAAAAAGCGTGAAGAAACTTTACGAGAAATTGAAGATAAAGACGTTGGATGATTTGGCGCGTGCTGCTGAGCAGCATGAAATTCGCGAAATCAAAGGGTTCGGTCCCAAAACCGAGAAGAATATACTTGAGCATTTAGAACTCGCCAGACGCGGCAAAGAGCGAATTCTACTGGGTTTTGCTCTGCCCATAGCTAACGAAATTAAAGAATGGTTGAAAAAAGAGGAGTCAGTCAGCCAGATAGAGGTTACTGGCTCACTTAGAAGAATGAAGGAAACAATCGGTGACATAGACATACTTGTCTCTTCAACGAAACCAAAGAAAGTGGCAGATTTTTTCGTGGCCATGGAAAATATACGCGAGGTTCTGGGAAAAGGCGTCACGAAATCATCGGTGATCTTGAAGAACAACATTCGCGTTGACCTGCGCATTGTAAAGGAAAATGCTTTCGGTTCCGCTTTGATGTACTTCACCGGCTCCAAGGACCACAATATCGAATTGCGCAAGATAGCCATCAACAAATCATACAAACTTAACGAGTACGGCTTATTCAAGAAAAATAGGCAGATAGCTGGAAAAACCGAAGCAGAAGTGTACGGAAAACTTGGCATGGACTGGATAGCGCCAGAGCTTAGAGAAAACCGAGGAGAAATTGAAGCGGCTCAAAAGCATAAGCTTCCTAAACTCCTAGAGTATGATGCGATCAAGGGAGATTTACAGGTGCACACGAAATGGACCGACGGGGAAAACACTATTGAAGAGATGGCTGAGGCAGCCAAAGCCTTAGGATACAGCTACATCTGCATCACCGACCACTACAGCAAGATGGTAATCGCGGGCGGTTTGAACGACAAACAAATCAGGCAAGAGATGACGGAAATAGAAAGAATAAACGAAGAGCTTGAAGACATACGGGTTTTGAAGGGCGCTGAAGTTGACATAGACGCAGACGGCAGTCTACAGGCTAAGGAAAGCGTGCTGAAAGAATTAGACATCGTGATTGCAAGCGTACATTCCAATTTCAATCAATCGAAAAACGAGATGACGAAAAGGCTGATAACGGCAATGGAAAGCGGCTACGTCAACATTCTTGGGCACCCCACTGGTCGAAAAATAAAAACTAAGAAATCTTACCTAATCGATATGGAAAAACTCTTTGAAGCTTCAAAACAGACTGATACCTTTCTTGAGATAAACGCGTTTCCAGAACGGCTGGACTTGGACGATTTTCATGCGCAAGCAGCAAAGGAAGCAGGATGCAAACTTGTGATCGATACAGACGCGCATAACAAAGAGCACTTGAAATACATGCAACTGGGAATAGCCGTAGCCAGAAGAGGTTGGTTAGAAAAGGAAGACGTTGTAAACACGCTACCGCTGAAAGACTTGATTAAAATTCTGAAATCATGAAAACGGAAACACACGTTCTTGGTGAAACACTTTTGAATTGGGTACAATGCCGGTATGTGGCGGGCCCGACGGGA
>CAZWPI010000094.1:0-6539 GCA_964636055.1 uncultured Candidatus Bathyarchaeia archaeon | reverse complement strand
TTTACCTGTCAGCAAACCCTTAAAATCTCAAGCGGACAACTTAGGAAAAGGCGGGGAAAAGCACGCATGAGCGAGTTCGAATACAAACAAGTTATCGTCTTTCGCAGCGATTTGAAGCTTAGCAAAGGAAAAATTGCCGCTCAAGCTGGGCACGCAGCCGTTTCCGCGGCGCAGGAAGCCCACAAACGCCACAGAGACTGGTGGGACGCGTGGCTCTTCGAAGGACAGCGCAAGGTAGCGGTTAAAGTGAAAGACGAAAAAGAGCTTTTAGAGCTTGAAGAACAAGCTAAAGAGCTAGGTTTGCCTAACGCGCTGATTGTTGACAGGGGGCTCACGGAGGTTCCTCCAGACACGATTACGTGTTTGGGAATTGGTCCCGCTCCCGCAGAGCAGGTTGACAGGTTAACGGGCAGTCTTCCCTTATTGTAAGAAAAGGCGCATGGAACTTGCCTGTTCCGAAAATTGACCAGCTACTCGGCATCGATGTTTACGCCACCGAAACCAAAGGCATCGGAGGGGTTATTCGGGAGTCTGTGGATGATTTTGTGGTTGAAGAAGTTCTGGTTGACGGCTCCAAAGCCAGCATCGAAAAAGCTGCGGAGAATCAGGTTTTAGGGGCGTCAACATCCAAGCAACGTTATTTGCTGTGTGTTTTGGTTAAGCGCAACTGGGACACTTTCATCGCCCTCAGAAACATCGCGAAGCAGTTAGGCATAAGTCAAAGGCAAATTCAAATTGCGGGCATAAAAGACGCCAAGGCTGTTACGGCTCAACATATCACGGTCGAAAACTGTTCTATCGAAGACGCCTCAAAAGTCAACGTTAAGGATATTGAAATCCGCCCTGTTGGGTACGTGCATGACGCGCTTTCGACATACTACCTGTTGGGCAACAACTTTACCATAAGCATCAAAGCGATTAACCATTCAAAAACGGTCATTAAACAGCGGATAACTGAAACCGCTAAAGCTCTTAACGCCGTTGGTGGGATGCCGAATTTTTTTGGGCACCAACGTTTCGGAACAATTCGCCCCATAACGCATTTGGTGGGAAAAGCTATTGTTGAAGGAGACCTTGAAGGCGCTGTGATGCTTTTTCTGGCTAAGTCAAGCGTTCACGAGCATCCTTCGTCCAGAAACGCCCGCACAGAACTGCAGTCAACGCGGAACTTCAAGCGGGCACTGAAAAACTTTCCCAAGCAACTTCGTTTTGAAAGGCTGATGCTAAGGCATTTGGTTGAGAGACCAGAGGATTTCGTTGGCACCTTTAGGCGATTGCCCGTTAAGCTTCAGATGCTTTTTGTTCAGGCGTACCAGTCCTACCTGTTCAATCGTTTCTTAAGTGAGAGAATCAAAAACGGTTTTTCTTTGAACAAAGCTGAAGTTGGAGATTACGTGGTGAACGTGGAGCGCTCAGGCTTGCCAATATTTAACACCGCGAGAGTAGCAAGCGCAGAAAACCTTTCGAAAACTAACGAGCTGGTTAAAGCGGGAAGAATGCGGGTTACGTTACCGCTTATCGGAACACAGCAGAGGCTTTCTCAAGGAACTATGGGACAAATAGAAAGCCAGATTATTAGGGAAGAAGACGTCAAAACTGAAGATTTCAGAGTTGCCGCGGTACCTGAGATGAGTAGAAGAGGCGGGTTACGCGCGGTTGTTACTCCAGTCAACAACTTCAAGTTGCATGGCGTTTCAGCATGTGCCACCAATCAGAAAGCACATCGGGCTGACTTAAGTTTCATGCTGTTGCGCGGCTCGTACGCGACGGTGTTTCTCAGGGAGATAATGAGGTCAAGCAATCCGATAAAGGCTGGCTTTTAATCCTATAGAACAACAGGTGCACATTAGACATGAGGTAACGCTGATAAACAAGAAAATGAGATTATACTTGCAGAAGGACTTTTGGATGGAAAACGAACAAAAAGCGGTAATGCCCGTTCATAAACCAGACATAAAGGAAAAAATCTTCTTTTTCCTCTCAGGAGTGCTGGTAAGCGTGCCTTTTACCTTGTTTTTCTCTGGATTCACAGACACGCTTTGCGTGGCTTTGCCCTTTTTCTTCGCCGAGGTATGCTCAGTAGTCATTTTTGCGCCGTTTATAGAAGAGTTCGCCAAAGTTTTCCCATTGTTTTATCGTCACGGAGAAACTGAACGGTCTATTGTGACCTTGGCGATTCTGATAGGATTTGGCTTCGGCGTCACCGAGTTTGCCCTGTACGTTTTCACCTTAGACGCGCCTTTCATTTCCAGAATACCCGCCGTGATTTTTCACGCCTCCAGCGCAGGCATAACCGCTTACGGTATAGCTAAGAAAAAACCTCTGCCGTTTTACCTAATTGCTGTTTCGCTTCATTTGGCGAATAACTTGTCTGCTCTACTTGGCACTTCCCTTTCGGTTATACCTGGACTAGTCGTTGTGGTCACAGCCTATCTTTTGGCGTGGCGTCTTTACCATCGAACCTCAGAAACGGTGGTCGTGTAGCTCCAAACGCGCAAGTGTTAGATTTTGTCGGTTCTGGCTAAGTCCCGAAGCCTGTTAACCCCATCTATCTCGTTTATAAAATCAGCCACGCTCTTGGGAACAAGCTCCGTCCAGCTTTCTCCCTTGAGCATCCTCTGTCGCACAAGAGTTGACGTATATAGTTTTCTTTGGAAGAACCGTATGCTCTTAACTTTGTATCCTGCTTCCATGAAGAGCCTGCGCGTCAAGGGCTCATTGGAGTAGACAACGTTGAAGCGCGGTGTGTAACCTTCCAGCGCAGACGCCCACAGCATGTGCAGATGCACGTCTGGCACGGGAACAACCCAGAGCCGCGAATAATCCACTTCTGCTTCTTGCAACGCGCGGCGAATCATGACAAGCCTTTCGCCTGCGGTGAAAGGGTTATGGATATTGTGACTGTACTGGGCGCTGCCGATGACTATTACAAGTTCCTCAGCTTCCTTCAAAACATCGTTTATGGCTTCTAGATGACCCAGGTGAAAAGGCTGAAATCTTCCAACGTAAAGCCCGCGGTTAGCCATGAACTGCCCTCTGCCTTTGAGGTTGAACGCATCCTACTTTTATTATTTGCGATTCCAGAATCAAACAAGCCTGTCTGAGCAGTTCCATCCTGAACGCGAATCAGAAAATCAATCCAAGCTAGTACGCAAGAGCTAAGCGCTGGGGAGCGCTGGTTCTGTATGAGGCTGAGTCTCGCAGGGCAAGTTAACCCAGCAACCGCTCAAGCAAAGCCGAAAGATAAAATAAGAGCTAAACAAAAGTTATAGCCCTTGAGGCTAAAAGCGTGTCGTCAATCATTGAAGACCTCATCGGCAGAAAAATCTTCAACAACAGAGGAGAAGAAACCATAGAGGTTGACGTTGTAACAACGTCTGGCTTCGGAAGGGCTTCTGCTCCAGCTGGAAAAAGCCGCGGCAAAGCTGAAGTAGCCTATTATCCGCAAGGCGGGGTAGACCAAGCGCTGAAAACAATTGACGATTTGATAGCGCCTGAACTTGCTGGTTTGAACTCCGATTTCATAGAAGAAATTGACAACACACTCCACGAGATTGACGGCACCAAAAACTTCAAAATCATAGGTGGAAACACGGCTTTCGCCGTCTCATTGGCTAATGCAGAAGCAGCGGCAAACTCGCACGGCCTTCTGCTTTTCCAATTTTTAGGCGGAAACACCGCTAACACGCTTCCGTATCCGCTTGGAAACACCATAAGCGGAGGACAACACACCCGCGGCAAAGCTCCAGACATCCAAGAGTACTTGGCGCTTCCCCACGGGGCAGAAACATTTCTAGAAGCCGCAGCAGCAAACACTCAAATCCACAAAAAAATAGGCGAAATCCTGAAAAAGAAGGATAAACTCTTCAACGGCGGAAAAAGCTCCGAAGGAGCATGGATCGCCAATATCGGAAACTTGGAGGCTTTCGAGGTTATATCCAAAGCCTGTGAAGAAGTGGGTAACGAGTTGGATTTTGAATGCGGTTTCGGCATTGATGTTGCTGCATCCTCGCTTTGGATGGAAAAAGAAGAGAAGTACGTTTACCATCGCGACGGAAAAAAATTGGACGCTGGTGAACAATTAGAATTCCTTATAGACTTGATTGAGAAGTATCATCTTGCTTATGTTGAAGATCCCTTCCACGAGGAAGACTTCGACAGCTTCGCGAAGCTCACCAAGAAAGCTAAAAACTGCTTGATCTGCGGCGACGACCTTTTCACGACCAACAACGAGCGACTAAGCCATGGAATAAAGCTCAATGCGGCGAACGCAATCATAATCAAGGTTAACCAGATCGGCACGCTCACAGACGCCTTGGAAACAATCGAAAACGCACAAAGACATGGATACACAACGGTTATGTCCCACCGTTCTGGCGACACGTGTGATTGGCACATAGCCCAATTGGCGGTGGCGTTCAAGTGTCCAATAATAAAGACCGGAGTTGTTGAAGGCGCACGCATCGCGAAAATAAACGAGTTAGTGCGAATCGAGCATTTCTTAGGAAACAGAGCCAAAATGGCTGATTTAAAAATATTATAGAGGAGAAAAATGAAATGGCAGAAGAAGAATCAAAAGAAAATCCATTCGAAACCAAGGTTGAAACAAGTCAGGAAACCACAATGGCAGAGGCGCTCTTGTTGCCGCGAGACACCATGTTGTCAGCGGGCATACACATTGGAACAAGAATGAAAACCAGAGACATGGAACCGTTCATTTACCGTGTCAGACCAGACGGATTGTTCGTTCTAGACGTCCAAAAAACCGACGAGCGCATAAGAGTCGCCGCCAAATTCTTGGCGCGCTTTGAAGCCGGAAAAGTAGCAGTGGCAGCAAGCAGACTCTATGCTCATGAACCAGTTAGGAAGTTCTGCGAGTTAACAGGCGCCACGCCAATAGTAGGTCGCTTCATTCCAGGCCTCCTAACGAATCCCTTGTATGCCAACCGCATCGACCCAGAAGTGATAGTTGTTTCCGACCCGAGAGCAGACGCTCAAGCCGTCAAAGAAGCCTCAAAAGTGGGAATACCCATAGTTGCGTTGTGCAGCACTGACAACGAGTTCGCGGGAGTAGACTTGGTCATACCAACAAACAACAAGGGCAGAAGAGCCTTGGCAGTTATCTTTTGGCTGCTTGCAAGACAGGTTCTGCGAGAAAGAGGCGAACTGTCAATCGACAAGGACCCGCCCGTGGCAATTGAAGATTTTGAAGCCAAACTCTCAAGAGACGAGGAGGAAACATAAGCCAATGAAGATTCGGCGTCCAACCCAGGCTGGAGCTTTCTACGAGGGAAACGCCGAAGCACTGAAAACACAGATTGAAAACTGTTTCCTCCAAGAATGTGGTCCAAAAAAACGTCCAAAGGTTAACAAAAACGGTCCGAGAGAAGTAATTGGCTTAGTTTGTCCCCATGCAGGCTACATGTTTTCCGGTGCCGTGGCAGCCAACGCTTATTATGAGTTGGCTCAGGACGGCAAACCAGACACCGTCGTGATTCTGGGACCTAACCATACGGGTTACGGCAGCGCTTTGGCGTTGATGAATGAGGGGGTTTGGCGTACGCCGTTGGGTGATGTGGAAATTGATGGGGAAACAGCCGACGAGATAGTGCAGGAAACGCGTCTGGTGGATGTGGATGAGGCGGCGCACCGTTTTGAGCATTCGATTGAAGTTCAGCTTCCTTTTCTGCAGTACCTTTATGGTTCCGCTTTCAAGTTTGTTCCCGTATGCTTCCAGCTACAGGATTTATCCTCTGCTGTGGAAGTTGGAAAGGCTTTGGTCGAAGTTTTAGCCAGCAAAAACGCGGTGGTTATCGCCTCGTCAGACATGACCCATTACGAACCACAGGCAAACGCGGCTGCGAAAGACCTGGCAGCGCTTAAAGCCGTGGAAGCAATGGATGAAAAACGGTTCTACTCAATTATCGAAACACGAAACGTAACCGCCTGCGGCTACGGACCCATAGCCGCAGTGATAACCGCTGCAAAAGGATTAGGCGCAAAAGAGGCAAAACTACTGTGCTACAAAAGCAGCGGAGACGTAACTGGCGACTACTCCAGCGTTGTCGGATACGCCGCTGTATGCTTCAAAAAATAGCCAAGTCTTTTGTGCTCTCGGCGACTACCCCCTCCCTTTTTTAAAGGCTGAAACGCTGAGTGAACCGCGGGTTCTTAGTCAAGAAATCTTGACAAGCAACTTTTTGGGTTAGTCAAGAAATGTTGACTAAAAAACGGGTGTTGCGGGCTTGTTTAGTCAAGAAACCTTTACAAAAACCCTTTTATCACAAAAAAACCCCAATGTTAAGTGAGTGAAGCCTGATGGCTGCAAGAAAATCGCCGTTGTACATGGTAACGTGGCGATGCACTAGAAGATGCGTAGGCAACTGCATGTACTGCAGTTACACGCCTGAACACGCGGTAGATGCTGAGGTGAATACTAAAACAGCGTACAAAATCGTTGATGAAATTTACTATTTCGGCTGTCCTTGCTTCGGCATAAGCGGTGGTGAGCCGTTGCTCCGGCAGGACATCTTCGACAT
>CAZWPI010000093.1:0-6566 GCA_964636055.1 uncultured Candidatus Bathyarchaeia archaeon | reverse complement strand
CCCGTCACCTCCTCCACCGACACCCACGCCAGTGACCACATCCGTAACTATGTCTGAGAAAACGCGAGAAAGAAAGCAGCCGCCTAAAGTTAGAAAAAGAAGAACTTACAGTGCTTTGGATCAAGATGTTGAGTCCATAGAAGGAATAGGTCCTACGTACGGTGCCAAGCTTAGGAGTTCAGGTGTCAGGGTCGTGGAAGACCTGTTGATAGCGGGTTCTACTGGACGTAAGCGGAGAATTTTAGCCCATAGAGTCGGTGTGGCTCCTGGGACGTTACTTAAGTGGGTTTACCGAGCGGACTTCTTCCGCATAAGGGGAATAGGAACCCAGTACTCCGCCCTCTTGGAGTCTGTTGGGGTCAATACGGTGACGGACCTTTCAAGGAGAAATCCAAAAAACCTGTATGCGAAAATGAGAACAGTCAACAGGGAGAAGAATCTGGTTAGACGAGTACCGCCTTACCGAACTGTGCAAGTCTGGATAAGGAACGCAAAAAACCTTCAACGCATAATAGTAGATTGAAGCGCTGAACGTGCAGTATACAAGATAACCCAACTTTCAACATAGTGCGTTAGAGTTTTTGCTCAGGGTTGGACAGCATTTGTTTGAGCGTTGCCACCTGTGGCGCCCGCTGGTGCCTGTCCAGCCTGCTCAGAAGCCGCAGGTTGCCCGCTTGGCGGCGGCGCTGTTCCCGTTGTGTCTTCCGCAGCCGTTTGGGCGGGCGGGTTTTCAGGAGGTGAAGTCTGCTCTGGAGTTGCGGTTTGTTTAGGTTCAGGTTTAGGAGTGCTGGGCAGTATCTGTATTTTCTCCGCCATAGGGTGTAGCAGGTCTGGCGGCGGATAAGGCGTGTTCAGAATGGAGGCGAGGATGTAGATGGAGTTGAAAACGTGCTGGTAGACGGTGAAGAGAATCTGGGGAATTTTGGTTTTTGGGTTTGCTTCCAACTTTTTCTGGACATCTGCGGATGGACCTTCCAAAGTAACAATGCCTTTGGTTGAGTATTTCACGACGTTGGGCTTGGTAGTAATAAGTAGGTTGAAGTTAAGCGTAACTTCGTGACTGCCCCTCTTCTCCTCCTCAAGCTGAGCGTTAACATCAAAAAAAAGCTCTTCTGTAGGCGAAATCTGCGTCGTTCTTTCAGCTTGAAGGCTGTCTATGCGAATCGAAACGATGACGCCTGTAACAGAATATTTTGGGCAGATGTTTAATTCCCCTACTTTACTTTAGTTATTTCATATTTAACTTTTGTAGATTCTGAAATAGTGTTCTCTGCCCGAAGGAAAGTGAATTTGCCTATTTGTCACCAAAATCGCTGTATAAGGCAGAAACGGTAAGTTCTGTGGCGAATTTGAAGGCTTCCTCTTCAGGCGTGCCGCTTTTAACACGAACCACTATCTTTCGGGGAATATCATCTTCAATGTAAACGATGTAATCCGTTTTCTTTCCTAAGCCGATGCGCTCAAGCTGCTTCACAGTATCCTTGAACTTATCCATATCCTGAATTTTTTCGCCGATTTTTTCGATTGCTTCAAAAAGCACCTCAGCCTGTCCCTGTTCGGTTGAAGAAAGCATAATGTCACCTGACTGAATCCAAGCTGAAGACGCGGTTTTCTTTCCTTTTCCCTTCTTTTTCCCAGCGTTTCCAGCTGATTTCTTTGCTCCAGCCAAGTTTTTCTGTAGAGCAGCTGAATTCTTGTACCACTCCTCGTTCTTTTGGGTCTCTTCGCAGGTTCGCAACAGTGTCCCTAGCCATTGGCTGTAATCCTCGTATAGCATCTTGTACTGGTCTAAGTTGTCTACTAAGTAATCGCCCAGTTCTTTCAGCGTAGTGAATGTGCGAATCTCGGTTCCCACGGCTTTGCACCCTTGTGTTTGTTTGGTGTTCACCACATGAGCCAATCAGCACTATTTTTGAGCTACAGCCTGGAGAGATGTAAGTGCTCCAGAGATCTTTTGGATTTCGTTGGTTACTGCCGACAAGAATTTGATTCGTTTCTCAATCTTGCTTTTTTGCATGCTCGTTAGACTTTTAAATTTTGGCATTACGTCCTTAATGACTATGATCATGAGGTCACGATTCCGTTCCTCAGATAGATCCTTCAGTTCCATATGCCCGTCTTCATGCAGTAAAGCTAAGTGACCGGTCGGGTCGATGTGCGCTTGCACGATGTTTCCAACTTCAGCAGGAAGCGCTGCGGTAGAAACAGGCATCGATGTGGTCAAAGGCTGCATAAGTTTGAGAAGCGATGCGAAAAATTCCGTGACCAAAAGTTTCTCTTCAGAAGCCAATTCGCTTATTTGCCCCACGTCGTCTGCCATGCTTTTCAGCGCGGTCGCAAGCTCTTGAATGGACATTTCGTAATCGTTGTCCGGTTTCGGCTTTGTGATGATTACGTTGGCTGTTTTCTGTTCAACGCTGTTCTCTTGGCTCAAGGTTAATCAACTCATTTTATGGTTTTGGAGTGAGAAAAGCGCTTGTACGTTTCAGGATTTACACACATGCGAATTTAGTTTGCGTGACTGCTGTGGAGATTGGAGGGCGGGTTGGTAACAGGAGATTATATAACAAGTCGTAATACACAATATTTATATTCGTTTTAAAAGTCAATAAATACGCTAGAGGCGACGCTCCCGTGAGTTATGGACACCAAGGACTAAAAGAAGAATTCGAAGGCAGCAGAATCGAAGAAGTCTCATCTCTAAGACGAGACAAATTCAAAGTAACCGTGTCCCTAAACAAAGAGCGCCCCATGTCCAAATCACCCTTATACGACAAATACGACATCCAACGATACGACCTTCACCCAAACTACAACTTCACAGGACTCGAAGACATGATTCCAAAAGGCACTCCCGAATACATAGACAGCGGCAATAACTACGTAGAACGCATCGTACGCGCCCTCTACTACTTCAAGCAGTGCTCTCTGATAGGTCCGTCGGGAACAGGCAAAACGCACATCGTCTATCTTGTAGCGGAACTCTGCGGTTTACCAATTTGGGAAGTGAACTGCGGACTACAGACATCTTCCTACGACCTTATTGGACGGTTCATCGGTCTCGGAAAAGAAAACTGGGTTGACGGCTTACTGACACAGTGGCTCAGACAAGGCGGAATAATGTATCTCGACGAAGCAAACATGATGAAACAAGACGTAGCCACAAGACTAAACCCAGTCTTAGATACCCGAGGCCACTTGGTGCTTAACGAAAAAGATAACGAAGTGATAGAGAGACACAAATACGGCTACCTCATCATCAGCATGAACCCGTATTCAGCGGAGTTCGCAGGAACCAAACCGTTAAACGCAGCCATGAGACGACGCATGGCCGTGTGGATAAACTTTGACTATACCAGTGTGGGCGAAACCATCTCGCCTCTCGAAGTGCAAATGCTCAAAAAAAGAGCAAGGGTAAATGAAGAAACAGCCTATAAGGTGATTCAGGTAGGCGCAGAACTGCGAAGGCAATACAAAGCTGGAGACCTGCCGTATGGTCCATCTTTAGGCGACTTGATAAACTGGGCTACGCTTGTACATGACGGGAACACCCCGAATAACGCGGCAGAAGAAACCATAATCGCATTGACCAGCGACAACGCAGAAGTCCAAGCAGATGTCAGACGGGTCATAGAGTCGGTTTTCACCAAACCGCAGGGACCCTAAGTTACAACAGGTCCAAGGTTTTTCTCATGGGCTTTCTTGAATATGCGTGGACTGTTTCTCTCCAGAAAGACAATTTGAAATTAAAGATAGTTCTGAACCCTCTTCTCAACCAGCCTACTCTTAAGTCGGATACGTTCGGGTTCACCTTGAATTTGCCCACTGCTCAGGTCGTGGATGACGATCACGTTTCCTTTCTGGGATACGTTTTTCCCTCGGATACTAACGGAAAAGCGAAAGTTGGGCGACTATTCAGAGCCTCAGTGTTACACCTAACAGCACACACGCTGTTACCGTTACCTAAAGACAAAATCGCTCCACAACTTACATCAGAATCTATCATCAACGTTTTCGCGCAATCACTTGTCAGCAACGTCCTCGTCAACGCCTATATCCAAGCGTTACACCCCGACAGCCTCGGTGACTTAGCATACGCAAACGCGTTTGCCTTTTCAAAAATCAAACCCGCGGAGAGAATCTTGAATCCAGCAACGAGAATTATGACGACTCTGCTTTCAAAAGTCAACATGGGCATAGCTAAAGGGTTTCTCTCTCCTGAAACAGAAAAAACAGTGAACGACTTGATCATGAAACTGATGACGCTGAAAGAAACGTTTACGGCGTCACTTACAGGCAATCCAATCACCTTGGAAGAACTGCTTGACGAAAACGCAGAAAGCATCACCGACGCCTTAGAACCCTTCGGTCCTTTCTTGGAAGCACCATCCTTGCCGTACATGGAGCAGACAGGATTATGCAGCATTTTCAGCGAAACGGAAATGCTCTCAGATATTGAAGGCGAAAGGGTTTTCAGAAAGTCCCTTGAAACTTTAGGCGGCACTGTTCCCTTGGAAGATGATATTGACTCATGTTGGAAACGAGAGCAGGGAATCGAAGCTTTGCAAGCTTTTGATTCTGAGCAGTATAAAGAGCTTAAGAAAGAGAAAATCCTCGCTAGAGTCAACCAGTATGCTGAAGGAACCCGATTCAAAGAGGTCAGCTTTCCCGACGAAGATTATACGCAATATCTGCGGGCGAGGGTTCTTCTTCAAGGGGGCAGTCGAAGACTTTTAGACAGCTTGAGGGTCGCCCAAGACGCGTTGGATGAAGATCCTGGAAAAGAGATGGGGCAGCTGGACATGACGGCCGTTATTCAAGCTATCGCAAGCAAGAAACCCGCTACCGACGTTTTCGTCAAAGATGAATATCTCAGTAAAAGCTTTGCTTGGTCCATACTTTTCGACGCAAGCGCCAGCATGCAAGTGAAAGGTGAAAAGGCGAGGGCTCTGGCTATATGCGTTGCTGAAGCGGCAAAAGAGCTGCTGATGGACCCGGGATCATGGACGTTCTTTGCTTTCAGCGACAAGTTCTACGTTTTGAAGGACAGCACCGAGGCTTATACGAGGAAGGTAAGAGCCAGAATCGGAGGTCTCAAATTCGGAGGTTTGACCTACATGCCCGATGCTATTCAACTTGCCGGGCAAATCTTGAGCAAAAGATATGATGAACAACGCATCTTGGTAGTAATTTCTGATGGTCAGCCATACGGCTACCCGGGTATTCCTGATGCGCTAACGGAAAGCATTAGCTGGCTGGTTAAGAAAGAGGTAATAGTGATTGGGATAGGCGTGGAAACGGATAGAATGAGTAATTTCTTCAAGCTAAACGCTGAAGTTTACAATCAAAAAGACTTGATTAAGCGGTTTGCCAAAATGTTCGTAAATGCTTCTGCGTCAGCGCTTGAGGCTTAAAAGCGGAAAATTCGATTGTCAGTTAACTCGGGTAAAAGTGTATTTCGGATTCAGATTTCAAGGTCATAATTATAAAATATATATTCAGTCAGAATCAGTCACCACGATTCGGATTTGGAATCAAAAGGTGAAACTGTCGTATGGAACTTGCAATGGAAAAACCTAACGATTTGATAAAGGTTTACGATGAAAAGAACGAATCATGGAAATTCGTCAAAAAAGACAAAAGTTTCACCAAACAATTATCAACAATAGAAGAAACCTTGTCAAGGTTCGGACTGCTAAAGAACGAGATCAAAGTGTACCTTTACCTAGCAAGATCTGGGGAAAAGAAAGCAAGCGAAATAGCTGAAGCAATCTCGCTCCACAGAACTGAAACATATCGGATACTGCGGGATTTGGAAAAAAAAGGCATACTCTTCTCAGTTTTTGAAAAACCTTTAAAATTCACAGCTGTAACGCTGGATAAAGCCATAGACTTGCTCGTAGACGCCCAGAAAATGAGGATTAAACTTCTGGAAAAGGAAAAAGCAAGTCTTGTGGAGCTCTGGTTATCAATACCTCAGCGAAAAGTTGAAAACGAGAAGAAAGAGCTTTTCCAAATGCTGCAAGGTGAACAACAGGTAGCTCTTAAGGCGGATGAGCTGCTCGAAAAGACAAAAAAAGAGATGCAGATTTTCGTTCCAGACTACTACTTAGCCCAACTATACTACACTGACTTCACTGACAAGCTGAAAAACAAACTGGCTAAACTTGACATCACGTTACTCATAGAAAACTCGCCGAAAAGTGTTTTCTTCATGGAAAAAATACAGTGGCCGAAACAAAAATATTGCATGGTGAAAGCCCAGAACCTCCCCTGTTTTATGATTTCGGATCGAAAAGAGTTGCTGATTGCCTTCCACGAGACCGATACGAAACAGGCAAGTGACAAAAAGAAAGATAGGACAGCGGCGATCTGGACAAACTACAACGCGTTCATTTGGACCTTGCAGATGCTGTTCTCAAAGCTGCTGGAAACATGAAAAGGGCGGCTCATGAAACGCACGTTCAAAACTAAGCCTATTAGGCATCATGCTTCAAAACTGAGTTCACGTTTTGCCGTGAAATCTTTTGATTGACGTATCGTCTGATCAGGAAAAACAAAACTAT
>CAZWPI010000092.1:0-6582 GCA_964636055.1 uncultured Candidatus Bathyarchaeia archaeon | reverse complement strand
CCATCGTCTTCAAAAGATCCTCCTCCTTCTCCTCAGGAAGCCCCACAATCAAAGTACAAGCCGGAACCATCATGTTATCATGCATCAAACCCATACCCTCCCGCACAACTTCAGGCCAATCCTCAGCCCTAAACGGATGAGCCTTCGCAGGCATAATCTTCTTCGCAAGCTCAGCAGAACCCGTCTCAATCCCGATTTCCGCCCCCCACCAAGACTGCTTCGTCAGAATCATCTCAGACAACCGCGAGAAAAGCTTAGGCTTCGACGCCACCGCAGCCAAAGAACAGTGACTCCAGCTTATCCCCTCACAATTCTTCGCCACAAACTCATGCAGCCTCAACAGCTTCTCATCATCAGGCGTAGTGTTCCTAGAACCGTACAGCATAACATCTTCCGCGTGAAGACAACAGCCTTCCACCTTCTCCGTCTTAAGGTTCAAGCGGATCTCCCGCTGAATCTTCTCAAGCGGATACCACCTCAAAGGCCTCAGCGTCACATTGCAGAACTCGCAGCCTCTGCAACATCCTCGCCCAATCTCCACCAAACCGTTAATCGAAGGCTGAACAATGTCAGGAATCTCCTCCAAAGCAGGCGTTTCGCTAAGGCTAACTTCATAGTATTTGGGAAGGTCTTCACCGTCAAGAGCAGCTCTAAAGATCTTTCCAATAACTTTCTCAGCTTCGCCCTCAACAATACAGTCTATAGCATGTTCTTCAACAAATTTTTGCCTATAACGAAACTGCCACGCACCAGGACCTCCAACCACAACTTTCAATCCTCTCTTTTTCGCTTTCCTGATAGCTGGATTGCTAATCAAAATCTGAAAGTACTTTGCCAAGTACGGTTCTTTCTTGAAAATCGCTGCAAGAGTGCTTGAAGCTGGACCTAAACCGAAAGGATCCATCACGTGAATACCCAAAACCTTAGCTTCGCCAATGTGTTTCTCTATGTGATCTGGACTAACCGTGATAACATCAAAGCCTTCCTTCAAAAGTTGAGCTTCAGTTTTCCTCAGACCATAAGGCGCTGCTGAAGGAATACCATTTTCAGCTTTTAAAGGCGGGAAAAAGAGGAAGCTGTAAAACCATTCAGGGATGAAATTTGGAGGGGCACATGTTCCAAAGCCTAGGAACTCGTTTTCATGATAGTTGCTCATAAGCGTTCTGTCAGCGGTTAAAAGTATTTCTGCCATTTTCCTCTCACTCCTAGGCCTTTGTTCGCTTCAAATAAGGATCTGGCGCTGTATTTTCTATGAGGGTTTAACTCAAATATAACTGTTGTTACCCTAGTTCATCGGCACGGTGACTGGCTGGTGCTTGCTAAGTTAAAAAATCAAGAGCGCTTTACATTAAGGAAACCTAAGACGATGCTTTGTTTTTCCTCAATTACGTGATTTATCTGGTGCTTAGCGTACGAAAGATGTTGCTAAAATGGTTTTAATGATTCTCTTGCCGTCGGAGATAAGGTTAAGTTTCGAGGCTCCAAATTTTCTTCTTTCAACAGTTATTGGTAACTCCCTTAAAGTGAAACCGTTTCTTAGGCTCTTGATGGTTATTTCGGTTTCGATTTCGTAACCGTCTGACTGCAAATCGAGTTTATCCAAAACCTCTCGTTTAATAACTCTGAAACCCGTTTGGCTGTCCGTCACGCGCTTGCCAGTTAAAGACAGTATCACCAAATTGAACAAGTGATTTCCTATCTGATTGAGTTTCGTCGTAACGGCTGCGTGATTACTCATGAATCTTGAGCCAACTGCCACGTCGATGCCATTAAGCACTGCTTCTAGAAGTGGAGCTATCTCCTTGGGTTTGTGCTCCCCATCAGAGTCAATGGTTACTATGATGTCGCCGTGAGCGTATCGCAGTGCTTTCTTCAGTGAATAGCCTTTGCCAAGATTTCTCTTGTTCGTTAGAACCGTGACCTTGAAAAGTGAAGCTATCAACCCTGTTTTGTCTGTTGAGCCATCGTCAACAAGAATGATTTCGTACGGCAGGTTTAGCTGTTCCATAACTGCGATGGTTCCAGATATGACGCTTTCCACGTTTTTTTCTTCGTTGTACGCTGGAATTATTATGCTCACAGTCAAGCTATTCAGAATACGGTCAGAACCGAAATCTGAATAGAATTCTGGTGATTCCCTGAAGTTTCTTTCGTACAGATTTTGAGTTAATCGGTTGCCTTCTCCTTTCATCATTTCGACTTTCCCTTCTTCGAACTATCTCTCAATTCTTTGCTAGTCATAAAAAGCGTATTTCAATGTCGTAATATATCATACAACATCATACAACTAGTTCATGAACCAGTGCATTAGGCTCTTTTTTCACCCAATCCTCAATTAACTTCAAGTATCTCTGGCATTCATTGACTAAAAAACTTTTTTCTAGAAAAATGTATATGAGGGAATTCCCCTATTATTGAAGAAACATCAGAAGGGAGAAGTGCTTATTTGAAAGATATTACTGAGTTCAGGTGGCACGGCAGAGGAGGTCAAGGTTCATGGACAGCCAGCGAAGTTTTAGCGCGAACAGCCATCTCCGAAGGCAAGTACATCCAGTCGTTCCCAGAGTTCGGTCCCGAAAGAATGGGTGCGCCAGTGACGGCGTTCACGCGGATTAGCACTAAGCCTATTAGGATACATTGTGCGGTTTATGAGCCAGATGTGGTTGTCGTTTTAGATCCTACACTGCTGAAGACCGTTCCAGTAACCTCTGGGGTGCATGAGAACGGCATAATCATAATTAATTCTGCTGATGAGCCTGCTAAGGTCAGAGAAACATTGAAAACGGATAAAGGAAAACTCTGGACCATACCTGCAACGCAAATTGCCCTGAAAATCTTAGGGATGCCCATAACCAACACGGCTATGCTCGGCACCGTTGCTCGAGCCACCAAAATAGTCTCTTTAGAAACCATAGAGCGAACACTTAAAGAACGATTCAGACCTGACTTGGCGGAAAAAAACTTCGCCGTAATAAACGAAGCCTATAAGGAGGCAAAACAAGAGTGACAAGTCAAGAAAAAACCTGGAAGGAAATCGCGCCTGCTGGCGTGTGCTCAAAGTCAAGCATTGAGTTCTTAACGGGTGATTGGAAGACGTACATGCCTGTGCGTGACCCTGCGAAGTGCACTCGCTGTTTACTGTGCGTGCTCTTCTGTCCTGATGGAGCCATACGCTGGCATCCAGAAAAGGGGGACATAGAATTCGATTACAGTTTCTGCAAAGGCTGCGGAATATGCGCCAACCAGTGCCCCACAAGTGCGATAACGATGAAGCTTGCACAGGAGTGAACGCGAGATGCAAAGTATAGCTAAACAAGAAATGATGGCGCTGGCAGGAGACCAAGCGGTTGCCTACGCTGTTAAGCAGTCAGACGTGGATGTCGTGGCTGCGTATCCCATAACGCCGCAAACCATAATTGTTGAGAAGTTCAGCGAGTACGTAGCCAACGGTGAGGTCGAAACCGAGTTTGTTTGTGTTGAGTCTGAACACAGTGCTATGGCTGCGTCGCTTTCAGCTTCTGCTACAGGCGCTAGAGCGTTTACGGCAACTGCGTCTGCTGGCTTAGCCCTTATGCATGAGATGCTTTTCGTGACGTCTGGTTGTCGTGCGCCGGTGGTGATGGCGGTTGCTAACCGTGCTTTGTCTGCGCCGCTTAACATTCACGGCGACCACTCGGACAGCATGGCGCAGAGGGACAGCGGTTGGATACAGATGTACGCTGAGAACGCTCAAGAAGCTTATGATTCGATAATTCAGGCTTTCCGGATAGCGGAGAACGCGGATGTGCTTCTGCCTGTGATGGTGGGTTTGGACGGCTTCACGCTTAGCCACACGCTTGAAAACGTGGAAGCGTTTTCAGACGATACGGTTAAACAGTTTGTGGGAGTCCGCAAGTTATCTAACGTGCTTACGCATGAGGGAAAAACTGTGCCTTTCAGGCTTGACCCAGCGAACCCGATGACCATGGGACCAATCGCTCTGCAGAACTATTATTTCGAGTTTAAGCGGCAGCAGGAAGAAGCCATGAAGAACGCGCTTGCGGTCATTCAGCAGGTGAACAGCGAATACGCGAAGATAAGCGGCAGAAGTTACGGCGACGGCTTGGTCGAACCGTATCGTCTTGAAGACGCAGAGGTCGCAGCTATCTGTTTAGGCTCAACAGCAGGCACCATGAAGACGGTTGTTGATGGGCTTAGGCAGGATGGCGTGAAAGCGGGGCTTTTGAGGCTGCGCACGTTCCGTCCTTTGCCGGTCGAACAGATTCGAAGTGCGCTTGCGAACGTGAAAGCTGTGGCGGTTATGGATAAGTCCATGAGCTTCGGCGGAAATGGCGGTCCAGTTTTCCACGAAATCCGTCATTTGCTTTACGATGCGGCTAGGCGCCCTTACGTCGTGAATTACATTTACGGTTTGGGCGGAAGAGACACAAGTCCAACTGAGCTGCGAAGCATCTACGAAAACCTGCAAGGCATATTGCAGAATCAGCGTGTTGAAACGCCGATACAATACTTGGGGTTGAGGGAATAGGAGGAATGAAAAGAAATGACTAGTCAAGAATGGAAATTCACCATAAAAGACATCGCTGAAAAACCAGACTTGTTCCTGTCGGGGCACAGAGCGTGCGCTGGCTGCGGACCAGCAACTGTGCTGCGGTTGATAATGAAGGCTACACGTGGACCGACTATTGTGACTGAGGCTACTGGCTGCATGGAAGTGGTTTCTTCGATTTATCCGTACACGTCTTGGGCTGTTCCTTGGCTGCACACTGCTTTCGAAACTGCTGCGTCCAACGCTTCAGGCATCGAAGCAGCGTTGAAGATGATGAAGAAGAAGGGCAGATTGAAGCAGGAGCATGTGGATGTTATCGCTTTTGCGGGTGACGGTGGAACGTATGATATTGGGATTCAGGCGCTTTCTGGCGCGGTTGAGCGTGGACACGACTTTCTGTTTGTGCTGTATGACAATGAGGCGTACATGAATACGGGTATTCAGCGAAGCGGCGGAACTCCGCATGGCGCTGCGACAACCACGTCGCCAGCTGGCAGCGTGATTCCGGGGAAGTTGGAGTACAAGAAGCCTATTGCGAACATCATGGTGGCGCATGACATGCCTTACGTGGCTACTGCTGCGCCGTATTACTGGAGGGATTTGCTTACGAAGGTGCGTAAGGGTTTGGAAGTGGAGGGTCCTGCGTTTCTGCATGTGTTTGCGCCTTGTCCGCGTGGTTGGCGGAGTGACCCTGCGAAGTCGATGGAGTATTCGAAGTTGGCTGTGGAGACTTGCGTGTTTCCTGTTTGGGAGTCGGTGGATGGGCAGTGCCAGTTGTCTACGCCGAGTAAGCTTGTTGCGCTTGCGCCGCAGAAGAAGAAGCCTGTAGCTGACTATTTGCAGGGGCAGGGGCGGTTTAGGCACATGTTTAAGCCGCAGAACAAGAAGCTGCTGGAGGAAGTTCAGCGGATTACAGACGAGAGATGGCAGCGCATCCTCACGAATTGCGGAATGGCACAAAAACCCTAACTTTTTCTTTTTGATTTTTCTTCGGCTCTAGCGCGTGGAAAAACTTATACCCCCTCTATATATAGCTTGAACTTCACGGTAGACCTGTGAGTGGCTGTTGGGCGCTTGGGTTTGGTCGGGCTTAGAGGTGTTTGAGCGTGGCGGATAAGCAGAGGGGTATCTTGTTTGCGGTTTCAGCCAGCTTGATGTTCGGGTTAAGCCCTGTTTTTATGCGGTTGGTGCTTGATTTTGTGAATGCTGAGACCATGAATGTTTTGTTCACCGTTTTTGCCAGCCTATGCTTTGTCGTGTTTTTTGTGGCATTCAACAAAGCGCATTTCAGAAGCATCTTTGGGAATTGGCGCAAGGTGGCTTTGATGAGCCTGTTCTCAGCGGCGGGTTCCCTGCTATTCACCTACGGCATTTTCTTTTCTGGACCTGTGAACGCGGCTTTCCTGATCCAGTTCACCGCGGTTTTCACAATCCTGTTCGGGGTGGTATTCTTTAAGGAAAGGTTTACGAGGTTGGAAGCCGCTGGCGTTTTGGTGGCTGTGGTTGGCGTGTTCGTTTTGGCGTACGGCAACTTGTCTTTGGAAATCGTGAGCACGCTGGTTCTGTTGGTTGCCGCGCTGTTTTTTGCGTCGGCGAATACGCTTTCAAAAGCTTACGTGAAGAACGTGAATCCTGTGGCTTTGGCTGGCGGAAACTCCATGTTCGTGTTCCTGTTTATCTTCGCATTTGCGGTTTTGTCAGGCAGGCTGGAGACGGCGTTTCCTTCGGTAACGCTTGTGTACGCGTTTTTGGGTTCGGTCACGGGCGTCGTTGTGAGTTTTGTCTTGTTTTTCAAAGCGCTGCAAGTCTTTGAAGTGTCCAAGACCGCGACAATAAGGACGATGGAGCCGTTCTTGACTGCGGTTTTCTCGTTTGCCATTTTGGCTTTGACCCCTTCGGCTAATCAGCTTGTGGGCGGAATCTTGATCGTTATAGGTGTTGCCACATTGAGCCTAACCAAGCAAAAATGAGTCTGCGCTTCCCTGTCAATCTTTCGCGAGAACCTCAGCTTAAATATCTGTGAACAGCAAAGA
>CAZWPI010000091.1:0-6654 GCA_964636055.1 uncultured Candidatus Bathyarchaeia archaeon | reverse complement strand
CGCGACCAGAAGTGGATTCGCGTTGAGCCGTTAGCCAGCTTGCCCGCTGAGAAGCTGAAGCAGCTTGCAGAGGAAACAAGCCTTTCTTTCCGCGAAGAAACGGATGGGCACTTGACTGTTTACGGAAGCGCGGAAAACATGAAAAAATTCGTTAAAAAAATGACTGAACAAGCCGCCAAAGAATAGCGATTAACAGTTACTGCCGAGTTTTCTTGTGAAGCGCTTTTATGGTGCCGGAAACTGCCAAAACGTGCACCGCTGCTTCGCTGCCTGCCACCGACGTGATTGTAGCCAACGAAGCCCTAACCAAACTCAACGTCGCCAGAGAAGTGCGCAAAACCGCAGTCTTCCCCTCCACATCATAGTCAATTAGCGCCAGGCTTGTTAGGCTCGCGCCGTACTCTCCGTAAAGTTTGGTGACAGCGCCCCAAACCGCATCCAAAAATTCTTTTCGGCTCGGCACCACATCAGAATCCACCTGCAACGCCAGGTATCGCCGTTTAACTCGCTTCAACAGTCCTTCCCCTCCTTAATCACGCGTATTCCTGGAGCCACAAACTTGGCACTGAGCTTCTCCCTGTTCCGCTTGACAATCGCCCAAGCGCTCTGGGAAATCGCGTCCAATGCTGAAGCCTCATCCAAACCGAAGAGGAACGCCAAAGCAGCCATTTCCCGCGGTTTCCTCAGGAGCTGTTCAACTGAAACGCCACTCGAAACCACAATCGGCACGTGAAATTCTCTGGCGACAGCCGCTTCTCGCCGCAAGCTCGAAAGCAACCTGACTCTCGCAGGTCCCTCCAAAACAAGCAGCGGTTTCACGTCAACCTCCAAAGCCGCCAAGCTGTTGCTGGCTAGTTCCGCTTCTGCCCTGTCGAAAAACCTTCTGCGAAAATCCAGCAAAGGAAAATTTAAAAGGTCAACGCGTCGGTCCTTGGCTGCCTGTCTCGCAACTGCCTTGTTCTCGCAGTTGACGCAGATTATTTCAAATTTTCGCCTTAGTCGCCTCAGCGAGTGTATAAGCTCATTCGGGGTTCGCGGTCGCAGGTCTACTCGCGAAGCAAAATCCAATCTCGCCTCACGGCAGGCTTCACGCAGCTTTGCGACTTCGTCCGCACGTGTCTCAGCGGCGAAGGGTACAGCAATTAGGCGGTAGCCGAGTGTTGCAGCCTTGTTTATCATCCGCAGCGTCCCTGCAGCGTCTTTCACGTTCAGGCGCAGATGCAAATCCGCAAAAACTCTTTTCATGGCAGCAACCTCGCGTTTCTGCAAATCTCCACGATTTCTTCAAAGGTCTTGTGCTTAAAGTGGATTTTGAAGTGTATCGGATCGTTCTGCGAAAACCTTATTTGGTTCTGGTAGGCGGATTGCTTGTCAAACCTGAGGTAAAGGTTCTGCTTTTCCAAATGCAGTTTCAGGTCGCTGGCTAATGTTTCCTTGTCCAACGTGGTTAAGCCAGCCCCAATTTTCTCGAGCGCAGCTGGAAGCGCTTTCTTGTCCGCGAGTTTGGTTTCGAAAAGAATTATGGGGTTTCCATGATGCCCTGTTAGGCTGGTTTTTTGGAAAACGGCGTTTTCGCTTAGCTGCATTGGCAGGATGTTGCGAACGGCGGTTAAGACTTTTTCAGGGTTTTCGGTGGCGTGAGCGAAAACTCGCACATCGATGTACCCTATGGGCGGTTTAGAAGACACGAAGGCACCGCGTTTTGTTAGGGCGGTTTCACTTTTTAGCTTTTTTCTCGGTTTTCGGCTGCAACTTCTGTTTCCGTTTGGCTTCAACCTTTGCCTTCGCCTTTTTCGCGTAAGCTTTTATGATTTTGACGTTTTGGTCGTGCGCCGTCTTTCTCCGCTTATCAACAGGTATTTTCAGCCTTTTTGCTTCTGCTGGGTCTATGCCCGCTTTTTTGAGCTCTTCGGGGCTGAAGCCTCTGCCGCTTCGCTGTTGACCGTCTGGCTTTAGGATATTGGGTTTTATGTGGTGCATTTTACTTGGCTCCTTTTGCGCCTCTGCGTTTGCTTGGTCTGACTTTTTCTGCTCCCCTGCCTTTTCTGCGTAAGCTCCGCACCTTTTTGCCTGCGCTTGTTAGGCTTCGGAAAACGCGTCGGTGATGCTGCTTCTGCGTGATCCAGTTAACGTCTTTGTCAGTTTTCACCACAGGATGATTTGGGTCTACGAGAATTACTTCAAACCATTTTGAGCGTCCATCTTCGCCTACCCAGTAGCTGTTCAAGACTTCCAAGTTTGGGAATTTTTTGCCGGTGCGCTCTTCAGCGATAAGCCTCAAGCTTTTGGCAGGTTTAAACTTGGCAACTCCCATGCGTTTCGGTCTGCGCCCAGCTTTCGGTCTCTTCTTCCGCAAGCCACCTCTCCTCACGCGTGTGCGGCCTATGACGAAGCCTTGTTTGGCTTTGTAGCCGAGTTTTCTGGCGCGGTCAAGTCGTGTGGGTTTTTCTATGCGGATTATGGTTGGCTGCTTTCGCCACGTGATTAGTCTCTGCTGCATGAGCTCGTCCACGTAGGACTTCTCCGGCTTAGCCCATGCTTCAGCTATGTACTTGTATGCCATCTTTCTTTTTTCACCTCACATCTTACGTTTACGGTTCAGCCCTTGCGGGCCACATCCCAACGGACACAGTTGGTCCGCCTGCAATTTTACATGATACCACCATGCTTAAAAATAAACCTTTCCAATGTTATTTCAAACATTTTCTAGCCCTCACTTAGGTTTCCTGAAGATTTTTCCTCCGTCATCGTATTCTCCAGTGACGTACTCAAATCCAGCTTCAACCAGTTTCCGTGCTTCCTCAGTTGTCATGGCGATTTCTGAATGGTAAGTGTCAGCTTCAAAGTTTATCAGGTGAGTGTAGACCATCGTTGTCAGGATGCTTTTATGTCCCAGTCTCTCTTGGACATGCAGCAGCTTCTTGGTTTTGTGGTATTCCATCGTTGCGTACCAGTGTCTGAAGGTGTGGAAAGGGATCCTGTTTATGTTGGGGTTCTGCATTTTTTGAGCCACTTTTTTTCTGAGACTTCTGAAGGTTTTAGAGAAGTGTAGCAGTCCAAAGGTGTAGGAGGACTCTTTTTGAAATATGTGGGTTTTAAATGTCTTTGGCAGAGCGTTCAGCATTGCTGTCAGTTTTGAGGGATATATCCACCCGCAGTGGATGAAATTCCCATCAGCCTTGGTTAGTTAAATAAACATTGACGTTACTTATGATGAGAATAAATCAGTAGAAATTACTTCCACAAATCATAAAAACTGATAAGCACTATACTATATTCTGGCTCTAATTTGTTTTAGAAGGAGGTGAGAGAAGTAAAAAGCAAAGTCTTAGTGATAGCTGTAGCCTTGATGGCTGTAGCTATGCTGGCAACTCCGCTGGTGCAGGCAGTTCCTGGTGCAGAAAAGAGTAATGAAAAATTTGAATACTTCGAACTTGTATGTTCTGGAACGGGAAGTGAAGTTACTGATAGAGAATGGTATACTCCTCCAAATGCTGACCCATTAGAAAACAAAACAACTCACGTAAGAGGTGCGGGATGGGTTACTGGACCCGTAGTAGAATTAACAGTAGGTTCAGATACATATACTATGACTACTACTCCTGTGAGCGTAACTTGGACTACAACGTATGATGTGGAGTATATTAGGTATAACGATGGAACAACAAAGCGGGTGAATATTAGACTTACCGATGTTGTCACAGTATATGAAGATGCTGTGGAGATTGGTACATTAGTGCTGGAACTAAAGTCAGCTATTGTACCAACAGCTTCGCCTGTATACGGAGGTAATGTTGTGGGTTATGGAACTGGAGCATTGAAGGGTGTACATATATCTGGAATAGACGTTGGCTTAGTAGACCCAGTAAATTTGATATATGTAAGAGTTGGAACAATAACAGGTTGGCCCCTGTAACCACCAATATAAATTGACAAACTAAATACCTCAATATTCCCCATTTTTTTCTATTTCATTTTTTGTTAAAACCCAACTTTGGAAAAGCTGTTTTGGTTAGTTAAATAAACATTTACCTTTCTTATGTTAGTCAAATTACTTCTATGATGGTGCAGCCAGAACAACAAAAAAGGGAATATGGCGCTGGAGAAGTTGACTGGAGTGAGTGGATTTCCTCATCGTCTAAATTTAATACAGGATGTAATGAGTTTTGTTTGAAGCTAAAGAAAAGGGGAAGGTTGCGCGGGAGACATCGCCACTTCAGTCCTGAAATAAACCTTTCCAAAATCCTACTGCTCTCCGTGACCGCCCCCTCCCTTTTTACATAGCATCAGAAGATTTTCCGATTTTATAGGATAATTGCTCATCTTTTTGTGAGAAGCTATGCCTGTCTTTGTCATCTCTTTTGATGAAGATTACCACATGCCGCATACTGGCCGCCTAGAGCTTAAGTGCTGAGGCCTATAGTCTTTTCCCAACAGCGAGCCAGCGCTAGTCTAAGCAACAGTTTAATCTATATATAGAGGGGGTATAGACAATTTTTCACGCGTTAGAGACCACTGCTGCTGACGACAATTTCGCTATGTTCTCAGTTACTCTTTCATAAAACTTTTATATATGATGGGTTTCGCATATGCATATATTGACTAATGGAACATGGTGTTATAATGGAACCGAGTAAAAAACCATTGAATGTCCTCGTCAAACAGTTGAACGGGAACATCGAAGTCGTCCTCAAAAATGGTTGCGAATACAAGGGAAAGATGATCAAGTGCGATGGACACATGAACATACTTCTGGAAGGAGCAACCGAATGTAAGCAAGAACAGCTGCTCACAAACTACGGAAACGTTCTTCTCCGCGGAAACAACGTCCTTTACATAATATTAGACGCCACTAGACACTAAAACACACGCGCCTTGCCTTTTATAAACAGGTAACGATAGCTGCTTTAACCTTAGTTTTTACAAGTTTTGCTATTTTAGGGCGATTTCCTTTTGTTCAGTAACCTCTTTAGAACTTGCATTTTTCCCAATCTGCGGAACACTTGGATCGCAAATTCATTCAAAATGCATAGCAAAAGCGTGTTGTTTCCTAATAGCAAATCCTGCCTTTTTGCAGTGCAACTTATATGCAGGTGTGTTTTTTTAATTTCTATGAGCCTCAAATCCACTTAATTTGAAAACATACTAGGTTTTGAAGATGGCTGTCGATCAGGAAAATGTCTCGAAAATTCTTTCTGTGCTGGCGCATCCTCTGCGAAGAGAAATACTTCTGACTCTAAGCGATAAGGGTGAATGCTCTTTCACAGACTTACTGAACGTAGCGAAAGTGGACACTGGCAAACTCAGCTTTCATCTTCGCGCTCTTTCATCTTTTATGGAACAGACATCAACTGGCAAATATAAGCTGAGCAAGACAGGAGAAAACGCTGTGAGAGTGATTATGGATGTAGGGTCTTGGGCAGAAGTTGCTGACGTTTCCAGAAAGGCATCCTATCTTCCCCTTGCCTCTTTCAAGATAAGAACCCTCGCATATTTAGTTGACCTTGCGCTTATGATATTAATTACTGCAGTGACCCTGTTTCCCCAAATAGTTTACATCTTGACAACTAACTTTTTAAGCACAGAACTAAGCACTGTCCTACTAACAATTCTAGGTCTGTTCTGGGTCTACTCCACACTGCTCGAAGGTTTCAACGGTCAAAGTCTCGGCAAACGCCTACTGGGCTTGAAGGTCGTGAGAACAGACGGCAAGAAAGTATCTTACGACCATGCCGCCATCAGAAATTTCGGCAAAGCATTCCTACTGCCTTTTGACGTTATCGTAGGAACCCGACTTAAAAACCCAGAATTCATCCGATACTTCGACAAGTTTGCAGGAACCACGGTCATAAAGTTACGGCTCCAACTCGGTTAATTAGCCTTCTCAAACTTTGCGAAGACGCCTTCGCTAATTTTTTCCAAGCTTCGCATATCACTGAAGCACGCTTTTCAAAAACCCTTAAGAAACTTGGGCTCATTACCCACGAAGCAAAAGGGGAAAGCGACTGGAGGAAAAAATGAAAGGTGGGTAACCAAGCTCTCCCAAGAAAAATTCGTGAAGTGTTGAAAAGAATACATGGTTACTTAAAGAGCACTTATGCCTCTAATTCAGATTTTAAGAAACGGAAATTCTTTAACGTAACCATCGCAATAGTAGCTTTGCTGCTTCTGTCAGGTTTCATGCTAGCTCAAGTTATGTCGGCAATCCAGATGAGCAGCACCATATCGACCGTTGGGACTCTGAAGCTGAGCTTCGGTGTCGGCGTTTATTGGGATGCCAGCTCAGCAAACAAGATAACTGCAATCGATTGGGGAACTTTGGAGCCTGGCACCGCAAAAAGTTATTCAGTGTACATCCGTAACGAAGGTAGCTATGCTTTAACTTTGAGTATGTCTACATCCAACTGGAACCCAGCATCTGCTTCCAGCTACCTGACCCTTACTTGGAACTACAGCGGTCAAACAATAAACGCGGGAAAAGCTATTACAGTAACCCTGACTTTAACCGTCAGCGAAAACATCACAGAAATAAGCAACTTCAGCTTCGACATAAACCTCGTGGGAAGCGGATAAGAAGTCAAGACAAAACCAATGCGGAAAGCGCGCACCCAACTTTTTCATGCAATGATTTTTTAGATTAAGGTTTGCCTTTCG
>CAZWPI010000090.1:0-6661 GCA_964636055.1 uncultured Candidatus Bathyarchaeia archaeon | reverse complement strand
ATCACTTGGCGACTGTAGAATTCAGAAGCAAACGCTTTCTTGTCCGCCGCATCCATATTTGTTCGCTCCGCTTCTATTTGTTTTAGAATACTGTTAAATCATTTGTGATTAGCGAAGCACTATTATTGCGCATTCTTGGCTTAGTTTTCATTAAGGCAAATTGGGAGTCATAGGTACTATACGTTAACTTATACTCTCTAGACATGGATAAGCATAAGCGTGTGGAAAGGCTGAGTACACCGACAGTTTAATATCCGCAATACTCCTATACTTTATAAGGGGATTAATAACGGGCAAGCATAAGTGGACTCTGGTCTTCCTCCTTTCCCTTCTTATAGTCCAGTTCTACGGAGTGACAAACTCAAATGCCAGTGCCAATTCCAACAGTGAAGACTGGCCAATGTTTCGCCATGACCCATCGCGCAGTGGTGTAGGCTCAGGCAGTCCGGCGCTTACTCCCAAGCCGCTCTGGAATTACACTCCCAACACCAGCAACGACAGCTTCGCACCAAACAACTTCTTTGCAACTGGTTGGTCGGATCCCGCTGTGGTTGATGGCGTAGTCTACATAGGTTGGAGTGGGTACCGTACCGAAATAGCTGGGCACTACGTATTGCAGATCGGATGGGGCGGTGTTTTTGCTTTCAATGCCCATAGTGGAGCACAACTCTGGAATTTAACGATCGGCAGTGGATGTTCGTCTCCCGCTGTCGTTGACGGCGTCGTCTATTTAAGCCTAGAAAACTGGGTTTTTGCTTTGAACGCAACCAACGGCGCACAACTATGGAATTACCTCACTGGTGATTGGACGTCGTCTCCTGCTGTCGTCAACGGCGTCGTGTACGTAGGCTCCCGTGACCATAACGTTTATGCTTTGAACGCTACAAGCGGCACTAAACTCTGGAGTTACAGTACCGACGGTATGGTATCGGACCCCGCTGTTGTCAACGGTATCGTCTACGTAGTCTCGGGTGGCTATAAGAATTCAACATACCGTTGGGGTACCTTTTACGCATTGAACGCAACCAACGGCAAAAAACTCTGGAACTACACGACCAACAACTGGATTGCTTCGTCTCCTGCTATTGCCAACGGCGTAGTCTACACAAGTTTCCCTGACGGTAACTTTTATGCTTTGAACGCTACTAACGGCGATAAGCTCTGGAATTATACTACCGGCAGCGGATATTCATCTCCTGCTGTCGTCGGTGACGTCGTATACTTTGGCTCAGGCGATAGCCTTTACGCTTTAAATACAATCAATGGCGACAAAGTCTGGAACTACACTGGTGGTGGGTCGTCTCCTGTTGTCGTTGACGGCGTTGTCTACTTTGGCTTAGGCAGTAGGGTTTATGCTTTGGGTGAACCCTACAGCACCACTCCTCCGAAAATAGCGGTTTTATCGCCGCTAAGCCAGACGTACAACGAATCGAGTGTGCCTTTAGTTTTCACAATAAGGGGCAAATGGGTAAACTGGACAGGTTACAGTCTTGACGGGAAAGAAACCATTACTGTCACTGGCAACACGACGCTGACAGGATTATCGAATGGTTCACATAACGTCACCGTGTACGCGAAGGATTTGGTTGACACAGAGACTTCTGTTACGGTTTGGTTTAATGTGGCAGCGCCTTTCCCGTTTGTGCCAGTCGCTGTTTCCGTCGCTGTGGTTGCTTTGGTGGCTGCTGGTCTTCTGGTCTACTTCAAGAAACACAAACACTAAGCAGGAATGCGTGTTCACTTTCGCTTTCTAAACAACTTTTCCAATGGTCAAAAACATAATAGCTGAACCGAAAGAACTAATCAGACCAATACAGAGCGAATTGAAATTGATGATTTAAGCTCTGGTTTAATCTATATATAGAGGGGGTATAAGTTTTTCCACGCGCTAGACCACAACCCTGACAGCATCGCTCCAGAATCCTAACCATCCCAAACAACTGAAAAGTCACTTTTCGGTCTTATATCTGCCTTTTTTGGCAAACTGCCTCTCATAGATTTCCCTAACCTTCTCTATAGTGTCAGCGTCTTCCGGACTCTTGTCGTCTCTAATGCGGCTTATGCGCGCAAACCGCAACGCCATGGCACTCCTGTACTTCGGGCTTTTCTGAATCTCGTTATACGCGACTTCAACCACTATTTTCGGAAGAACCACAACCCGATTGCGCTCTTCACGCACCGCTAACTCCTTAAGCCGCCTAGTCATTTCGATGATTTCCGCGTCCGTCAAACCCTTAAACGTTTTACCCACATTCAGAAACTCGCCAGTCGCAGAATCCCGCGCAGCCAAATAATAGTCCGAAAGCCAACCGTGCCTCCGCCCATACCCGTACTCAGCAGCCGTAATAACCAAATCCAAAGGCTCCAAAACAGGTTTTATCTTGAACCAGCGTTTCCCCCGAGTCCCCGGCGTGTACGGACTGTCAAGCCTCTTCGCCATCAACCCCTCGTGCCCAGCGCCAAGGGCATCTTTCAGGAACGTTTCCGCACGCCCCTTTTCGTCGGTGACAATCTGCGTCGTCAAAGCGATTTCTCCAGCGTTCTCAGCCAAAGCCTTCCTACGCCGCACATACGGAAACGAAATCAAGCTTTCTCCATCAAGGAAAAGAACATCAAACAAGTAAAGCTTCACAGGAATTTTCTCAGCCATGCCTTTTACGCCGTGAACCCGCTTGAACCGCCGCATTAAATGCTGAAACGGAATAGGATGCCCACCGTCATCTACAGCTATAACCTCGCCCTCCACTATCACCTCACCTGCTTTGACGTTGGCTTTCACGGCTTCAACCACTTCGGGCAGACTCTGCGTCACATCCGTGAGCCTTCGGCTGAAAACCCGCACCTCATCACCCCGCTTGTGAATTTGAACCCTAGCACCATCATACTTGTACTCAAACGCTGTTCTGCCACCATGCTCCGCTAAGGCTTCATCAACACCGCTCGCCATCTGAGCCAACATCAGCTTCACAGGCCTAAAAACCCGGAAACCTATCTGCGCCAAGCGCGCTGTGCCCTCAGTCTTAGCTATGGTAGCCACTTCGCCGATGTCGCCCATGGCCATGCTTGCCTTCTGCACGGTTGCCAACGGAACATCAAAAGCCTTCGCCACCGCCTGCTCCATCAAGCCTTCGTACAAACCCGTGCGCATCTCACCCACAAAAATCTTCACCAGAAACTTGGCTTCCACAGGCGAAGCTTGACTTAAAAGCGTCGCAATCAAGCGTTCCTTCTTTTCTCTTGACCCTGAACCAGAAGCGCCTGCAATAGCCCCCAGCAAGCGCCTAACTTCGCCTATCGTCAACGTCTTCTCCAGCAGCAACGCCTGCTTTTCCACTTTGGTTTTTTCAAAAACCGCCTTGGCAGCCGCACCTATGTCACCAGTGCTTGTGAAAGCTTCACGGAAAACGTTCCAGTCAACCCCCGTTATTCGCTGAAGAACACCGCTGAGAGTCGCCCAGCTTACTTCCAAGGTTTTCTCACTCCATTTCGGGAAAGCCCTCCCAAGAATCATGGACACAGCAGGCTCAACTTCCCCAGCGTCTAAGCCTTTCAAGAAGTCGGCAGTCATGCCTATTATCTCCAGTCGCTTCTTGGTGGCTTCCACTTTTTCGAGGAGTTCCGCCAGAGACTTGAAAAGCGCAGGCATAATTTTGACCTTAAAACTCTGCTGCTAACAAGGTGTTCAGCTTCTTATTAATTGATTCTCACAAAAAGGAGGCAACCCGCATAAAGGGCTGACAAAAAGGATGAGTAGTTCCGAACGGAAAACGACGCTTAGAAGGCGCTTTCAAGCTTTGCCTTGACTTCTTTGATTTTCCTCTCCAGCTCCGCAACTTCCTTGGTGTTGCCTAAGGCTTTATGGCAGTCTTTCGCGTAGTCTAGGGCGCTGACGCCGAAGCGGTCGAACCCCTTGCTGAATGAAAGCTCTGCGGACTGCATGAACTGCTCAACGGCTTTTTCGTACTCTTTCAAGGCGAAGCTGCATTCGCCAGCCTTGTAAAGCATGGTTGTGGAGTCAAAATAGTTCTGCTTTTTTCGGTAAAGCTCAGCCGTTCGCAGAAAAAGCTCTCGTGCCTCCTCGGGCTTGCCAGCTTCCATAAGCGCGTTTGAGTCTTTGTGCATTTTGATTGGATCTTCTTTTTCACTCATAACCGTCAACTCAACTGGCTATATCAAGCAGTGCACTCCCATTTAGATTTTCCCCTTTCTCCAAGTCTTAAAAGGAAACGGGCAAACAATAATAGAATAGTTAGGCTTATTGCAAAGTGTCTTGAAGGAGATAGGATGCAGTGCTCAGGTGTATTCGTTGCGGCGCAAAATTCCCGACCTACCCGCTGAGAAGCAACTGCGAAAAATGCCAGGGAATACTGGAATACGAATACACAGCAGACCATCCTAAAGGAGGCGAAGTCAAATTTTCTGGTTCCATAGGATTCTGGAGATACAGGCAGATGCTTCCGCCCGTCCAGCACACGGTCAGTTTGGGAGAAGGCGGAACACCCCTGCACAAAGCTGAAAGGCTTGCAAAGAACCTCGGTTTGAAAAACCTTTACTTGAAAGACGAGACACGCAACCCGACAAACTCGTACAGAGACCGCGCAGCCGCTCTCCTAACGTCTAACGCCATCGACCAAGATTATGACACGCTGATATGCGCCACAAACGGAAACATGGGTGCCTCTCTGGCTGCTTACTCCGCAAAAACGGGGTTAATCTGCCACGTCATCGTCCCCGAAGTGGTTGATGTAGGAAAGCTCGCGCAGATGCTCGCGTACGACGCAATTATTGAGAAATTCGGGGAAATTCTCGACGACTCAATCCGCAAGGCTGCAGCGATAGCAAAGGAAACAGGCTGGTACCAAGCAACCGCAGAGCTAAACCCACTCGTAGTAGAGGCTCAAAAAACCATCTCTTATGAAATCTGCGAGCAGTTCGCCGTTCCAGAATGGATTGTGGTTTCCATGGGAAGCGGCGGCACCATTTACTCCCTTTGGAAAGGCTTCAAAGAGCTTAAACAGCTCGGCATAGCAGAGACTTTGCCTAAGATCGTTGGAGTCCAGCCAGAAGGATGTGCTGCGATTGTCGATGCGTTGACTAAAGGTGCTTCCAAATCGGAGAAGATTTCGAAGCCATCCACCCGCGCGCTTGCAATTCTAGTAGCTGAACCGCTACAAAGCGAACTAGCCATAAAAGCAATCAGAGAATCAGACGGCTTAGCGCTAACCGTTTCAGACTCGGAAATTCTCGCCGCAGAACTTCAAGTAGCGAAGCTGGAAGGAGTTTTCGCTGAACCCGCAAGCTCAGCAACGATAGCGGCGTTGAAAAAGCTGGTAGAGAAGGGCAAAATATCCTGCGACAGCAGTGTCGTGTGCCTTATTACGGGAAGCGGTCTCAAAGCCACTGATGTGCTCCAAGCGCTTACCAAAAAACAAAAAACCGCTGTTCTAGGGTTGGAGATAAGTACGAAGGAAAAAATTCTCAGAATTCTCAGCAAAAAAGACACGTATGGCTATGATTTATGGAAGAAACTTGGAAAGACCATTACACGAGCCGCTGTATACCAGCATTTGAATGAATTATCAGAGAAAGGGTTGATTGTGGCGTACGAGAAGAATGGGAAGAAATTCTTCCGGATAGTGGAACGTGGTAAGCAGGTTTTAGAGGCTATTGAGAACCTGAAACTTTTGCTGTAAAAGTTTGCGGGTATCAAGACTTAAATAGTATAGTTATAACTATACTAACCGTGGTGACCTGCTTGAAAGCAGATCAGAATCTTTCGAGAACACCAAACGAAACGGAAGGCAGATTAGAAAGAAGACACTTCGTGCTTGTTCGATTGACGCTTTCTGGAATCATGGCGGCGCTCGTGGCTGTGGCAACTTTCTTTGTGCAAATTCCCAATCCAGCAACGAGGGGTTACATAAATTTCGGCGACATCATGATTTTCGTAAGCGCACTCACGTTTGGTCCGCTGGTGGGAGGCTTCGCGGGTTCAATCGGGTCATCCATAGCCGATATAGCTTCTGGCTATGGCTACTTTGCACCATTCACTTTTGTCATAAAAGGAGCCGAAGGAGCGATTGCGGGACTGATTTCTAACAGAATAAGCGTCAGGCGAGACATACTTGCGGTGATTTTTGCAGGTTCAGAAATGGTCATCGGGTACTTTCTAGCCGAGTTCTTTCCGCTTCAACTGGGCTGGGCCGCCTTAACAGAAGTGCCGGGCAACATATCGCAGATAGTAGTCGGCGCAATCGTGGGCGTTTCAATAGCGTTAATTTTGCGCAAGAGACTTCCAGAAACTTGGAGAAAATAGAATTGCAGCATAAGTGCCATCGGCATCACACGAAGCTTCCCATAACTTAAAAGCTAGACTTACCACATTTTAATTCGTGGTTCAAAATGAAACTGCCGCCGGGAAAAATCCCTGTAGACATACTGAAAGAGGTGGTTTTCAAAAACCTAGGCGCTGAACGCAAGGAAGTCATTGTGGGTCCTTCAGCGGGAATCGATGGGGCAGTTTTAGACTTAGGAGACAAGTCGCTCATCGTTTCCATGGACCCCATCACAGGCGCGGTTGAGCGAATCGGCTGGCTCGCCGTCAATGTGAACGCGAATGACGTAGCCACTTTCGGCGTTGAACCAGCCTTCTTGTTCTCAT
>CAZWPI010000089.1:4834-6754 GCA_964636055.1 uncultured Candidatus Bathyarchaeia archaeon | reverse complement strand
GCCAACATCACGCCGCGTGTTGAATGCGCTATTTCGCCCTTCCTGATTTTCCAAGCTGGTGTGGCGACAACCGAGAATTCGCCGCTGACTGGGTTGCTGCTATGAGCACCCTGCAAATAGTAAATTACCAAGCTATCATCAACCTCGCTCATAAGCTGGTCTGGTGTCTTGTTTCCGCTAGTTATATGGAAGTTTGTGGCGTCGATGCTGGGCGTGGACAAGTATCCGGCTCTTGAGGCGTTGCCAGTGCTCTCTAAGCCTTCCTTTTTCGCTGCGTAGTTGTCATACAAGAAGCCCTGGAGAATGCCTTTCTCTATAAGCGCTGTTTTTTGCTGAGGCGATCCTTCCCCGTCAAACGCCCAGGTGCGAAGACCACCCGGAAACAGGCCGTCATCGTAGATTGTGACGTTTTCTGACGCAACTTTTTCGCCGATCTTACCTTTGAAGGGCGACTGGTTTCGCTGAACGTTATCGGCTTTTACCGCGTTAATCAACGTGAAATAAAGCAGCTCTTGCAGCGCAAACTGGGTTAAGATCAGTTTGGTTGTTTCCGTTTTAATCCGCCTAGTTTTCAAGGCCGAAATTGCCAACCGCGCCGCTTCTTTTCCAACCCACGCAGGATCAACGTCATACGTTCTTTCCGCGTTAAATTCGAAGCAGACAGGTGTCACCCTGTTTTTTTCTTTGGCTACCGCCGCCAAGCTGCACTCCATTATGGTTCCTCGGTCAAAGCCCGCGACGCCGTTCGAATTTGCGATGGCACTCGCTATGTACGCGGCGCCAGCACCGCCTTCAATCGGAAAGACACGCTTATTCACGTTCACAGCCGCGTCCAACATGCTGGAAGCGATGCCCACCAGACCCTCGGAGCGAAGACGAAGGATTTTGCGGTCATAGTTTTTTTCGGCAGCGGCATAGGGCTTCTTTTCGGGAAGCCCCTTCCAATCTTGGTCGGGCTTGCTTGCCCTTGCGGCGCTTAAAGCCTTAAGAATCGCGTCTTCGACGGCGTTCTGAGAGTTTATGATGTTTGTATACGCGAAGCCTACAGCCTTGTTAACCGCGACTCTGATGCCTACACCTCGGTCGATAATCCTGTTGCTTTTGGTGATTTGCCCCCGTTCTATACCCACGTTCGTGGCTTGACCCTCATAAACGTAGGCTTCGGCTTCCGCCGCACCCTTTTTCAAGGCGAGCCTCACCGCGTTTTCTGCCAAATGCAACATCTGGTCTTTTTCAAGCACTGCCACCGACAATCACCTCTTTAACTCTGATGTGTGGTCCCCCATCACCTATAAAGGCGGTTTGACCTTTTCCACAACGTCCTGCTGATAACTCGAAGTCCTTTCCGACAGCGTCAACTTTTAACAGCGTTTCAAGAGTGTTGCCGCTTATGGAAGCGTTGCGGACGGGCTCGCCTATCTCACCGTTTACTATCTCGTAGCCTTCTTGGATGCCCACTTGGAAAGTACCGTCCAGGTTGGCTTGTCCACCTCTGAAGCTTTTGAAGTAATAACCCGAACGTACGTCTTCAACCAGCTCTTCAAGCGAATGGTCTCTTGGAGCCATGAACGTGTTGCGCATGCGGATGATAGGTTCCACCCTGAAGTCCTCGGCTCTCGCGTTACCCGTAGGTTCAGCATTGAATTTTTCGGCAGTTTCACGATTATGCATTAAACCTGTGACAACACCGTCCTTTATGAGAAGTGTCTTCTGAGTTGGAATGCCTTCGTCATCGTACTTGAAAGAGCCAAAGGCGCCAGGTATGGTGCCGTCATCATAAAAAGTGACTACGTCGGAACCTATTTTCTTTCCGAGGTTATTCATCAGCACTCCCCCGGATAATGCCAGGTCAGCTTCAGCGAGATGCCCGAAAGCCTCGTGAACGAAAACGCCTACGACGTTGGGTCCCAGCACCACAGG
>CAZWPI010000089.1:0-4734 GCA_964636055.1 uncultured Candidatus Bathyarchaeia archaeon | reverse complement strand
GTCCAGATAGTCTATCGTGCAACTTTTGACGCGCTTATCATAGCCTAACGTAGCCTTATTCACTGACAGCGCGGTGTTTATCTTGTCTTCCATGAGGATTGTTGATGGTTTTTTCTTAGGTTTTATATGAACGCGGTCTTCCACGGTTTTGGTTTCCGCGAGCTTTATGGGCATTTTCAGCCGCGAACTGGCCGTTTTCGCCATCTTGCATGCGTCGGTAACGGCACTCGTTAAGGTTTCAGCGTTTAGGGAGCCGACTGAAGCGAAACCCCAAGCGCCATTCACGAGTACGCGCAGTGCTACCCCGTTTTCGATGCCTTGCTTGGCGGCTTCAACTCGGCCTTCTTTGAGGGTTAGCATTGTTTTGTAAAGTTTTTGTGCGCGGGTTTCGGAGTATTCGGCGCCGAATTTCTTGACGGCGATGCCGTTTATGTTAGCTAGAATGTCTTCCAAGACTTGTCTACCTTCTGCAGCGGATTGGGATATGAGTAATGAATGAAAGAGAATAAAACGTTTTGTTCTCATTCAGAGAGACACAAAAAAAGGATGCGCAAGGATTTTGGATGAGTTGGGAAAATTAGGTGCTTATGCTTTTTGCATGGCGATTTTCATTTGGTTAGCAAAATCGTATCTTTCAGGCTTTCTTTCATATCTAATTGGGTCAAATGAGCCGTATACAGAGGAGATGTTTTCTAAGATTTGGCTTTCAATTGTGCAGGCACCTGAGCTTAGGCAGTCTTCAAGCCCTTTTGCAAAAACATCGATTTTTTTGGAAAAGTCGCTTTGGCGCAGAGAGTAATGCTGCTCTAGGTATTTGTATATGAAAAGTGTGGCTTCTTCTCCGAAGACTTGCTTCAGAACTTTGTCTATTATCTTGAAGATTTTGTCTTCTTCTCTGCGTGGCACGTCCATAATTGTCACAGCAACTAATATCGCGTATATTACGATTTAAGCATTACTGTTAAACCGTTAAACACAAAAACACATAAAACACCATGAAACTCCATAGTCACCAGAAATCTGCAAGATTCAACTGTCGAACACTTTCTCGTCGACGTTCCTCTGCGGAATCACCCACACCCAGATCAAGCTTTCCATACACGCCGTCGAATCCAGGAACCACATGAGCTGAACCTGTTCTAACCTTAAGTACAGCATCGGCAATCGCCGCTTCCACAACCTCAGCCAGCGCATCCTTAGACGCATCTACAAGCACCGTGTACTCATCGCCGAATCTGCCAACGAGCGTATTGTAGATTTTCCACACCGCCTGAGTTGAAGGCGAATCAACACCCAACACCGTCGCGATTATCTCCGAAAGAGGCAGCAGCCGCATAAACCCCGGCGTGTTATCAGGCTTAAAGTTTGCAGGGCGGTCAGCAAGTTCTTCTACCCGCTGTTCAACGCCTTTCGTGAGCTTTCTATGGCACACTGGACAGATGTTGCCAAATTTCTGGGCTTCCTGCGGCGACAGGGACACGTTACATTTGCGATGGCCAGTCCAATGGTATTTTCCGTAAGCAGGATCAGTCTCGATAGTAAACTTGAAACGTGCGGGATCTTTGCTGCAAACGGCGTCCACAACCTCACGGTAACTCATTCTCTCAAGCTCAAACACGTTGGCTTCTCTGCCGATACGCCAAGGCCAAAAGCTGTGGCAGTCGCTGTTCGAAACCAACGCGAATCGGTCAAGCCTGCTCAAACGCCAGTTCATCGGAGGGTCAGATGAAAGACCCGTTTCCAACGCATGTATATGCTTGCTCATATCTTGGTAGCATTCTTCGATGCTGTCGAAACCGCTGAAAGCACCGAAAACGCTGAACCACGGCGTCCAAACATGAGCTGGAAAAACCATGTTCTCACCTGAAACCGCCATCACCTCTTCAACCAACTGCGGAGCAGGCATGTTCAGCAAGGGTCTGCCGTCTGCACCTAAATCGCCGTAGCGCCTAAGCGCGTCATTTATCTGAACCGCCGTTTCCACGCTGGGCGTCAAGATAACATGGTGAACCTTCTTGGACTGGTTGTCGAAATCGAAGATTGTGCATACTTCAGTCGTCAACATAAACCGCACTGGCGAATCCGCTTTGCCGGCAACTTTGTAAAGATCAGTGTCTGGTTCTGGCACCAAGGTTTCTTGTATTTCCCTGAGCCATTTCGGATGGGTAAAGTCGCCTGTGCCGACGAGGCTTAACCCCTTAATCTTTGCGAAACGAGCGATTTCCCCGAGCGTCATCCGTTGGCTTGTCGCCCGGCTGAAGCGGCTGTGAATGTGCAGATCAGCGATTACTCTCAAGTCCTAACTCCCATGATAGAGTGGCAGGTATCGATTTTAAAGTTAGTGCTATTCCTAGAATTAAGTTCTGCGTCATCCGATTTGCATCTTATTTAGGCGTGGTTTTGAGTTTCCGCGTCCACCACACCAGCTCCTCCAGCAGTTGCCGTATAAGCTTCCGTGTTTCCTCGTTAGTTAGATTGCCATTTTCATCGATGTTTTGTTCTGCGAACGGCAGCATGACTTCTGGATGGTTGATAGGGTACATGTTTAGGAAGACGAACGATTGGCGAAGGTGATACTGCGCCCGTGCGCCGCCAAGCCGCCCGACTGAAGCGCTCATTATCGCAACTGGTTTGCCGTCGAACACCTTGTCAGCGTAGGGTCTTGAAGCAGCGTCAATCGCGTTCTTCAGGACCCCAGGAATCGAATAGTTGTATTCTGGTGAGGCTATCAAAAGCGCGTCTGCGCTACGGATTTTGGCTTTGAAGTCCCGCACTACCTGCGGTGGCTGATTTTCCAAATCTTGATTAAACGGCGGAATCCCTTCGAGGTCAAAAACCTCTATGGTAGCGTCGTCTGGCACAAGCTCCACCGCGGCACGCATCAAAGCCTTGTTGTATGAACCCTTGCGTAGACTCCCGACAAAACCCAAAATTTTCACAGGTTGCTCCATGACAAATCACGCACTTCTAAAATTCTCAACCAAACAGCAAGCAAGATAGAACGCAAAAACAGATTTAAAGTTAGTCCTCTTTCTTCGCGACCGCTACGGCTCCAGAGTTTTCACGTTCGCCTTTCGGCTCTTCAACGTATTTGGCAAAGTGTTTTTCCCAATCAAACTTGAACATTATGACAAGAACAATGACCAACAAAACTATTCCGATGATTGTGCCAATCAAAAGGGACATGCCCTCACCTTCTACTCCAAAGATGTTTTTAACAATGTCCAGAGACAAGCGGCCACTGTACGCTATTATGAGATTGGAAAAGAATTTGCCCAGCACCGCTGGAATAAACGCTCGAAGCAGGCTGTAACGCATAACGCCCAACGGAATGAAAATCAGATCATCAGGCAGAGGCGTGAGAGCAAAAATAAAGATGGCTATTGAACCATATTTTTTGAAGAGTTTCGTTATGAAATCCATTTTTTTCTTATATCTATCACCGATAACTTTTCTACCCCCTGCACCGAGAAGATAGCCTGAGAATTCGCCTATGGCTGAGCCAATACCCGCTGCAACCGCAATCAAGAAGGGGTCAAAACTTGGGAGACCGCCAAGGATGAATATGACCACTGTGTAGGGAATCGGAACGAAAATTGACATGGCGCCGAACAGGCTTATGAGAAAAATGCCTAAATATCCATACTGAAGCGCAAAAGTCTTCATCCAATCGGCGATTTCCTGAAGCGACAAGGCGTTATCAAACCTTCGATAACGTATGTGAACTGCGGCTTAAAGAATTTATGAATTTAAAAAAGCAGATTCAAGCGAGGCAAACCTTGTTACATACGACTTGAACTGGCGAAAAACAGCCAAGCCAAAATTCAACCTATATAAAAGGGAGGGGGTAGCAACGCAGAGACCAACTCTAGCGGTTGGATTTAGGTTTCAGATAGGCGATACGGTGACTTTATCTCCAGCGTGGGTCTTGAATTTCTCGGCTGCGTTGCCTTGGTTTAGAGAAATTTCCAGAAAACCGTGGCTCCCGATTAGGGCTAAGGGTTCTTGGGGTTCAGCTTCTCCGTATGCCTTGCAAAACTTTAGCTCCAACTTGGAACCAGCCAATTCCGCACTTACCGCGCTTTTCGCATGGCTCTGTGCCACTTCTTTCTCGTTTATGTTGGTGATTATGTTTCCGAAGCCGTCCACGTGCAAGACTTCGCCGACCAGTGCGTCGTTTTTTCGTGTAACTTTTGCAAATTCGGGCTTTGTGGCTTCTCCGATTTCAGGTCCAAACTCGGCGGGTTTCACTCCATTCAGCAGGTGAGCGGCTGCGGGTGCAAAGATGTCTCTTCCATGGAACGTGTGAGAGACTTTGGGCAACATGAACCGCGGATTTGCTAGTTCGTGAATGCTCGTTATGCCTTGTTTCTCCGCAGCCAAAACTAAGAGACCGTTGTCTGGACCAACAAAGAAACCTTGCTTGGTCTGTATCACTATGGGACGCCTTGGAGTTCCAACGCCAGGGTCGACTACCGCCACATGCGCCGATCCTTGCGGAAAGTAGGGCACCGCAGAAGCCAGCACGTAAGCGCCCATTCGTGTGTTGAATTTTGCTATCTCGTGTGTTATGTCGATAATGACGGCTGTTGGGGATATGCTTAGAATTGCGGCTTTCATTTCCGCCGTGTAAGGGTCTTTCAACCCAAAATCCGTTGTCAAAGTCACAATGTTAGCGGGCACGCTTTCAACCTCCGTGCACGAAGGGAACAAGAACTATTTCATCACCATCCT
>CAZWPI010000088.1:0-6755 GCA_964636055.1 uncultured Candidatus Bathyarchaeia archaeon | reverse complement strand
CAGACAAATACTTCATGCCCAACCAATTCGCCAACCAAGCCAACGTGCTCGCGCACTACGAGACCACAGCAGAAGAAATCTGGCGGGACACCGAAGGACGCGTAACGCACTTCGTAGCTGGAATTGGCACTACGGGCACGCTCATGGGCGTCTCCAAACGCCTCAAAGAGTACAACTCCGACATCCAAGTAATCGCCGTAGAACCCGAGAAAGGCACGGCTATTCAAGGCTTAAAAAACCTCGAAACCCAATACGTGCCAGCCATCTGGAACAAGGCACTTGTAGACGAAATCCACAAAGTGCACCCCAAAAAAGCCGAGGAAGCCGCACGACTGCTCGCGCTCCAAGAAGGCATCTTCGTAGGACCAAGCTCAGGCGCCATATTCCACATAGCGCTGAAAAAGGCAGGCGAAATCGACAAAGGCGTCATAGTCGCCATCGCGCCGGACGGCGGCGAAAAATACCTGTCCACCACGCTCTGCGACCCAACCCTCTGCCTCAAATGCGCCAGGAAATACGGCATCCGCTGCGCCTACATCGACGGAAGCCCCATAACGAAAGCACAGTCAAAATAGCGAAATCAGGCGCTGCCAGCCAAAATTATCGGGTAAATCTCCTTAATCACATATTCCACATACTTCTGTTTATCCGCCAAATTAAAAATGGTCACCGACGCATCCCGCGTAACCCCCACCACATAACCCGTCTCCTTCGACCGCGCCACCACATACCACAAATCCCCATGCTTCGTGTAATCCTCGAAAAGCTGCGCGTTAATCAAGTCCGGCCCGTAAAGCGACAGCTTATTCACGTTCGGAATGTCCACGTTGTCAAAGAACGTTATCTTCGTGTCCTCACGGTTCTTCAGGTGAAAATCCCGCAGCGTCTCAGGCGGAATCCGCGCCTCCACAACGCCGCCCACACGGTCAAAAAGAACCTCGCTGAGCTTATTCGCCACGAAATTCGCCACACGCTTCTTCTCTACAACCGTCAAAAACGTCGTGCCCTCCAACTCGGCAAAGCTGAAAAGCGCCTCCACCGTGCGCGGCAACGGCGCAGTCTTGCCCCTGTGAAACACGTGCAAAACGTAATCATGCGAGTACACGCCCGTAAGCGTGTTCTCCTTGGGCAGAAGCCCCGCCACCTCCGTAACCAGCGCGAAACTGTAGTCGCCTTCCTCGTAAGTCTCCTCCGTTCGGTAACCGTCAAGCTTCGCGGCGACGTCAGCCACGGGCATCTGCTCCGTGAGTTTGAAGATTTTCCCTGCAACAACCATGTGCAACGCCTTCCTCTGAAAAGTGGCAACGCCCGCTTATGAAACTTTGCATACTCCCCTAGTCCATTGTTCAAAAAAGCAAAATACGCTATTTGTTTTGTAAAAACATAAATATGATAACAAGCCACAACTGACACTTTGTGACACTTATGCAGTTTGAGTTCGACGAAGAAAAAGGCGTCATCAAAGACAAAGTAACCCAAGAACGATGCGTAATCATCACCCAAGCAAGAATGCAAGAGATTTTTTCAAGACTCTCTGAAATCTTCAAGTCAGGAGCTTTAGTAATCATTTCTGAGGCATACAAAGCAGCTGGCGAACACTTCATCGCTGAGGTGCCTGAAGAAATGAAGTCGGATAATGCACTGCTCCTAGAAACGGCAGCCAAAAGGTTTAGTGATGCTGGGTTTGGAAAAATTGAAATTGTAGAGTTTAAGCCAAAAAAGGCTGAATTGGCGTTCAGAATTTGGAACAATTTTCTCGCTGAAATTAAGACTGAAGAAGGAAAGACGTATTGTAACTGTGTAGAAGGCTTTGCGTGTGGAATGTATAAACAGATTATGCATAAAACTCCAGCAATTAAAAAAACCAAATGCGTCGCGAATGGAGATGCGTACTGCGAGTGGCACATGACCCTGAAGTAACAGCAAAAAGCTCTTTTTAACGCATGCCGAATTGTTTTAAACCTGTCCTAATTGGTTAAATAATAGATTTTTCACCTAATAACGCACGCTAATCAAGAGGCTAAAAATCCGCAATGCACATAGATCCATAAGTGAATTGTAACTTGCTAAAAAAATCCGAGATATCTACCGCAATCCGAAATCTAAATACCGATTTCTCAATGATAGTTATCACAGAACCCCCACCAAAAAATATTGAGAAAACAAAAGAAAACAAAGTATCCCCCTATTTTTGGAGTAAACACATGTGCTGGATGTTACATTCTTTCAAGAAATGGATAATTATCTGTCATTTGTGTTTTTTGAAGATCATCAATAAACCTATGCTAACAGCAAGAAAAATTGGAAGAACAAGTATCAAAGATTGAAACTCTGGAATCGCGTCAAGGTCAACGGGATTCATTAATGGGTAATTGTCTTTGTTGTTTTCGTCTATGATGTATGGAGTATCACCTATTCCATCATCGTTTTCGTCCAATCCAGAATAGTCATCCCAGTAGTTGCCTATAGTGCTGTTATCCCATGAGACAATATCTGTGCCCATTCTAGTTGTATCTGGATAATTGTAGTTACTTTCTTCTTGGCTTACTTGTTTAGTGTTATTAACAAACAGATTACCAAAAACCGTGTTTCCAACTCCGCTGACAACCACATCTCCAGCATTTGGGAAATTCAGTAACACAACTCCAACATCATTTTGTGTGATGCTGTTACCATAAACTGTTGCGTTGCTGCAAGCTTCTGCAAATCTAATTCCCCAATTGTTGTTTGTTATGTTGTTGCTATAAACAAAGTGAGGTCCATAATAGTAAAGATTTAATCCTCCTGTGTTGCCGGAAATTTGATTTTCGCTAACAGTTATGTTTCTGCATATCCCAATGTCTATGCCATACCAGTTTTCACTTATGTTATTTCGAGTGATAATGACGTTTTCTGTATTGTAGCCTGTTATTCCGACATAGTTCTTGGTGATGTTGTTTTCTGAAATAAGCAGGTCGTTTCTTTGAGGTCTGATGCCCTCAGAATTGTTTACGATGTTGTTATTGATTATTTTGCATCCTGACGGATATGGCTCTGCATTATAGTTTACAATCGCGATTGCTACTTTGAATTTTGTTATGGTGAATCCTGAGATGGCTATGTTTGGGGCTGCAAGGCGAATTGCGAAACCATTCTCATTATATGTGCTGGAAGCTCCAAGAATTACGGTGTTTGCAGGGTCTTCACCAATCAGGGATAGAGTTTTGCTGATGACAATTGTCGTGTTCTCATCCACTGAATAAATTCCGTTCTTCACTAACACTGTGTCGCCGTCAGCGGCGTTACTGACAGCCTCCTGAATTGTGGAATAATCTTCAGGAACAACAATCGTTTTTGATTCTGCTTCAACCTTTGGAAAAGTGAACAAAACAGCAGTAAGTATTAGTATCATAACGATTGTTGGCTTGGATTTCAATTTTATCTTTTTCGCCATCAGATCGCACCATCCTTAATTGAATGGTTAAGCCTTATTTAGTTCTACTTAAGGAACAAAACGTTCCAGTTCTGGAACAGGGAAAAAGATAACGGAAGTCTAATTTCCGTCTTCTCCCGAAAACAAAAATAAAGGAGTTAAGGTTTCGGAAGTTAAAAAGCCGGTTGTCTTCTGGAAAATGTGATAAATGGGTTGAGGATTAATTTTTTGGTTATAGTTTTTTATATACTTTTTATTTAGTAAAAAAAAGGGAATATTCTGGTAACACTAGCATCGTTTAGTGAGAAGCGCTCTTAATTTATTAATATGCTACTATGGAATATCTAGCCGTTAGACGATTGGTGTAACAGCAACGCAATCAATACTTATGTAATTATACATACAATCACCGCCCATTGCATTGCAGCCAAAACACCAGTATCTAAATGAGTTGGGGTTGAAACCAATGGCCCACCAAGTAGGATCCATACTTGTTATCTTCTTGTAGCCTATAAATGTCCATTCTTCCGGAGGCGCATGCAGATTGTTGCTAGCCATGCATATCAAATAGTTGTCTTTACCATCATATCTCCGTCCCCGTTCTGCAGCATAAGCGTGAACGTATCCCCAAGCATATTGCGAACTCATTTCTCCGAATATATTTGCCACGCCTCCAACGTATGGTGTATATAACCTTGCAATGTTGCCATCCGGGTCTGAACCTATTATGTAATCCTCATCATACACCATTCCTCCACCCCAATACTCTTTATCTGCATTGATCATATAATAGTGAGGCCACCTACCTGAAGGTTCAGGAGCTTCTTTGAGATATTCTTCGTTCATTTTTAGTTGATTTGCCCATTCAATTCTCTTTAGGTTTAATTCAGCTGGCGTTGCATTCGAATAAAGAGATAGTAATAATCTCTCAAGAAAATCTGGCAAAGTTTCATTAGTCTCTGGTTTTGCAAGAGCAGCGCCAAAGTTGCTTGCTAACAAAAGCAGGACAAATGTAACTCCACAGGCTGCAATAACGATTGAATTTTTCTTTTGCGTTTTTTCACCTCCTATTTCAGTCATACGGTAATAGAGGTAATAATTTTAAAAGGAAGACGAAAAGTTTCGGAAATCGGAAATATAGAGTTAAGTTAAAGTAATCTTCAGATTACGCTCAATAGCTAAAATCAGATTAACGAAAAAAGGATGGTTGCGCGGGAAATATCTCCACAGACAGGCGATGCAATTCCATCCCCAGCTACTGGTTAATTAAATAAACATTTACCTTTCTTATGCTAGTTAATTTGCTATGCTGTCTTTAGAAACCAGGCAACGCATTAGCAAAAAAAAGGGGAAAAGGCGCGGGAAATTTTTCCATTTCTGTGCAATTTGGTTAAATAATAGATTTTTCACCTAATAACGCACGCTAATCAAGAGGCTAAAAATCTGCAATGTTAATACAGGAAGTAATCTTGGAGAACTTCATGAGCTACGAGTACGCTAGGGTACCCTTTAAACCGGGCGTGAACGTCATCGGCGGACCCAACGGCGCAGGCAAATCCTCGCTTCTCTTAGCCATTTCGGTTGGTCTGGGTCAGTCGTACACGGAACGTTCAAGGAAGCTGAGTGACTTGATACGTTGGGGCAAGGATAGGGCTCGCGTTACGCTTATTTTGGACAACAGCAGGCGAGGCGGCAAACGTCCTGTTTCACGGTACAGCAAAGATCAGCTTTTCCTCACTCGCGTTCTGCGCAGGGATGGCAAGTACTGGTTTGAGCTTGAGAATCATGCTGCCACGAAACAGGATGTTGAACGCCTCTTGGGCAGGTTCGGCGTTGATCCTGATAACATGCTGATTATTATGCATCAGAACATGGTGGAGCAGTTTTCGGTGCTCTCCAACGTGGAGAAGCTGCGCATGGTTGAGGCAGCTGTGGGTTTAGAGCCTTTCCGCGAGAACGTGGTGCAAGCTCAGCGCAAGCTGACGCGTATTCTCAGTCAAGAGGAGTCGGTTGGGAAGCTGCTGGAGTCTGCGGAGCAGACCTTGAATTATTGGAGGGAACAGTACGACAAATTTCAAGAGAAGAAGCAGCTGCAGACTAAACGGCGCTTCCTAGACCGCGAACTCGCTTGGGCTGAAGTTGAACGTCGTGAAAGCATCTTCAAAGTGTTGCAGTCGGAGAGAAACGGCGAACAGGAAGCTCTGAACCGCATCGAAGAGGAAGCCAGAACGGCTTCGGACCAACTGAAGAGTGGGCAGGCGCAGCTGGAAACTTTGAAGAGCGAGATGAAGACGGGGTTCAGCGAACGCATCAGTCTTGAGCGTGGAATCGCCGAGAACGAGTCCACTTTGCGGCTGTACGAGCAGCTGCTGGAAGAAGCAGCCGTTTTGGGGCCTGCGATACAGAAGAGTTCCAGCCAGTTTAAGCTGCTCAGAACCGAAAACTTGAAAACGCTGCTGCAGAGTTCACGGCAGTACATTTCGCGAACAGGTGAAAAGGTGAAGGAAAACCAAGCGAAAACGCAGGGCTTGGAGGAGGCTGCGGACAAGGTGTCGAATCAGATTCTGGAAAACCGCGTTCAGCTTGCCTTGCTGAAGTATCAGAGAGAAAGCGCCACTGAAGAGTTGAAGAGGATTGATGGTCAGCTTAGAGATGCGAAAGCCAGCTTGGACGCTTCCACGGCTAAGGCGGAGGAGTCTGGCGCACGAATCGCCGTGGTGAAAAGTGTTGCCGAGGTTTTTGACGAGATTCGTGTGACTGATGGGCACTTGGCTGCGCTTGCTGACGTGTCTGAGGATATTGAGCGCATGTACGAGTCTTATTCTAAGCTTTATTTGGAGCTTAAGGAGAAGGCGCAGTTGGTTGCGGAGAATCGGCAGAAGGCGCTTGAGGAGGTTAAGACGCGGATGCAGGCTTGGCGCATGGTGATGCAGAGCTTGTTGGAGCGTGTGAACTTGGAGTACCAGAAGATTATGAGTCAGGCTTTGGCTTCTGGTGAGGTACGGCTTGCTAATGGGCATGACATCGAGACTGCGGGCTTGGAGATTCTGGTGGGTTTCAAGGGCGGAAAACCCGTGGCGTTGGATGCTTACACGCAGAGTGGTGGGGAGAGAACCACTGCGACTATGAGTTTCCTGTTGGCTTTGCAGCAGCATGTGCGTTCGCCTTTCCGGGCTGTTGATGAGTATGACATTCACATGGACCCTAAGAACAGGGAGATGATTGCGCGTATGCTGGTTTCGTTGATTAAGGATGCGGCTTCGCAGTACATTGTGATTACGCCGAGTCAGATCACTTTTGCTCAGGAGAACGCGAACATCATCACGGTGCAGAATGTTGAAGG
>CAZWPI010000087.1:0-6756 GCA_964636055.1 uncultured Candidatus Bathyarchaeia archaeon | reverse complement strand
GTAAGTCTTATTACGCCAAAATAAAAATTGCAAAAAAAGATTACAAATAACCAAAGGAGAAACAAAAAGTGGCACGCGCCAAAGCGGTATTAACAGACTACATTGGCACTCTGGTAAACGCCTGCTACTACAACATGGACGCTTCACGAAGAACGCTGCACGCAGCCCTAATGGATGCAGGATTCGAAACGGGCTTGGCGGAGTTTCTTGAAGCCTACACGCAAGCTCATGAAAAATACCGCGCAGTGCGGTACGAGCAGCTGAGGGAAGTGACGAATGCGGTTTGGGTTTGCGAAGCACTGAACAGCCTTGGATGCGCCGTGAGTTCAGAGGACTCTCGAATAAAAGCTGCTTTGAACGTTTTCTTCCAAAAATACTTGGAGTCACTTGAGCTTAGACCATACGCTAAGAAGCTAATCATAAGGATAAAAGAGCACTGCAAGCTCGGTTTGGTCTCAAACTTCACTTATGCACCCTTAATTTACGCAAGCCTCAGGAAACTAGGCATAAACCACTACTTCGACGCGGTTCTGGTTTCACACGAAAACGGATGGCGAAAACCTCACAAACAGATCTTCCAAGACGCCCTGAGAAAGCTGCAAGTTAAGGCTGAGGAAACTGTTTTCATCGGAGACAGCCCTCTTGAAGACATAAAAGGCGCTCAAGCAGCAGGAATAAAAACGATTTTCGCTCCCTCACAGTTCTACTCGCTCAAAGACCTCTGTGAGAGCGGTCAAAAAACCGACCTTATCGCCAGAGATTTGCAGGAAATTTACAGGAATTTCTCGAAAATCATAAGCGAGGTATGACCTCGAAAAAGTTTTAACCGCTGGGCGCTTAAAGACTTTCACAAGGGGATGTTTGCCCGTGGAAAATGAGTTGTTGAAAGTTGCAGACGGGACTTTGACGAAAGAGGGACTGCGCCAGAAGGTGGAGCAAAACTTTGATTTGCTTCCCGTGCTGCTCAAGGGCACTTGCTCACCGAAAGCAGCGGTTCGATACGGTTGCGCGAAGGTGTTGATGGATTTGAGTGAGGAGCACGCGGAGAAGCTGTACCCTTACATGGACGCATTCACGGAACTTCTCGGCAGTAAGTACAGGATTCTAACGTGGAACGCCATGGCTGTGATCGCAAATTTAGCCGGGGTTGACAGGGAACAGAAGTTTGATGCCATGTTCGATAAGTACTATGGCTTCCTGAACAGCGAGTACATGGTCACCGTGGCTAACGTGGTTGGCAACTCCGGAAAGATCGCGTTGGCAAAACCGCAGCTCATCAGCAAGATAACGGCTGAGCTTCTGAAAGTTAAGAATGTTCCGGTGACTCCGCACTTAACAGAAGAGTGCAAACGGGTTATCGCTGAAAAAGCTGTGGGCACGTTTGATTTGTTTTTCGACAAGATGAACGACGAGGATAAAAAGAAAGTGCTTTCTTTTGTTGAAAGGCAGCTGCCTAGTTCAAGAAGCACATTGAGGGCGAAAGCAGCGAATTTCCTAAAGAAATGGCGCTAAAAGCCGTGTCACTTCTGCTTTTCCTTCGGTTTTGAACCAATCTCCACGCACAAGATATTAATCTGGTAGCCTTTTTCTCCAATCTGCATCTTTCCCTGCGCGTGGTAACCTCTGCTTCCAGTCTTAAAATCCTTCTTAGCTAATATGAAACTCTGCTTCTCCCCATTCAACTGTATCGTCGCCAAATTCACTTCACTCATTCAACATCACCATCAAACTCATACGTCATCATCGTCCCTTTTCACCTTTTCGCTGGTTTGACACACTATTGCTCGGAAAAGACTATAGCCCCCTTATATAAAGGCTGAAACGCTGAAAGAAGCGTTGGTTTAATGTTTGGAATAGACTACTCTTCCGCCTACGATTGTCATCTCCACTGTGATGTTCTGGATTTCGTTCGGCGGAACCTTTCTCGGATTATGCGAGAGAACTGTGAGGTCGGCTAATTTGCCCGTTTCAACTGATCCCTTGAGGTTTTCTTCGCTGGATGAATATGCAGCGTTAACCGTGTACATTCGCAGAGCCTCGTCGATAGTTACTCGTTGTTCAGGGAAAACTTCTCTAGTCACTGCGGTTTGCACCCCAAGCAGCGGGCTTAAGGGTTCCATAGGGCAGTCTGAGCCGCCGACAACGCGTATGCCTTCCTTGAGCAACGTTTTGAGTGGAAAAAGCCACCTTGCTCGCTCAGCACCCAAGTGTTCAGTGGCGGAATACACCGAAAATTCAGAGGCAACAACACAAGGCTGCACGGAAACGATGACTCTCTGCTTTTTCATACGGTCAATTAGCTCTTCGTTGAGGACCGCGGCTTGCTCGATGCGACTGCGATGGACTTTCCGAGGCGCTTCCTTGGAAGTTTGTTCGATTGTGGTTAGCGCCGCGTCTACAGCCCTGTCGCCCATGGCGTGTATAACCAGCTGAAGGCCCATTTTGAGAATTTCAGCGGCTGCCGTTTTCATTTCTTCTTGTGTGCAGAGTAGGTTTCCGCTTGCCGTAGAGCCATCGTTGTAAGGCTGAAAAAGCGCTGCCGTTTTCGCTGCTAAATAGCCGTCTGCAGAGATCAATGCGCCACCAACCTTTAAGGCTAAGTCGTCTGTTGACCTAAAGTCCGTTATGCTGTCCATGAGATTCGAGGGAATTATCACGTAAACCCTGATGGGCAGCCTGTTTTGTGCAATAAGCGCTCGAATTATCGAAAGTTCTATCGAAGACAAAACCATCCAATGCACGCTGGTAACGCCGGCTTCCAAGATTTTCTCACAAGCCAGACCAGCAGCCTCCACCAGCTCTTCTTCGCTGGGTTCGGGGATAACAGTCCAAATAAGGTTCGTGGCGCTATCTCGCAAAACTCCCGTAAGCTCCCCTGTCTCCGCATCTCTGTCAACCGCACCGCCCGGCGGAACAATAGTCAGCCGCGTCACACCAGCCAACTCTAAAGCTTTGCTGTTTACAACGCACACTTGTCCGTTCTGATGATAAAAAATCACTGGGTTATCGGGCGAAACCGAGTCTAAGTCGAAACGTGTGGGAAGACGTTTCTCGGCGAAACGAGTTTGGTCCCAGCCCCGACCTAGCAACCATTTTCCTTTAGGCGACTTCGCTACGTGTCGGCTAAGGCTTTTCTGCATTTCTTTTATAGAACCTACGTCACTCAGGTCAATCCATGTTAAGAGCCTGCCAAAGTCAGCAACGTGAATGTGAGTGTCTATGAAGCCTGGAACAACCGTTTTCCCGTTCAGACGGATAACTTTCGTGTCTTTTCCAACAAGCTGGCCGACCTCCTCGTTTGTGCCTACTTTGACGATTCTGCCGACTTTAACAGCGACCGCTTCAGCGCAAGGCTGAGAGGGGTTCATGGTTAGAACGTTTCCACCTATCAAAGCCAATTCTGCCGACGTTACATAATCACCTTTCACAATGCTTTATGATGCATGTTTCGTTAAAATTTTTGCATGGGAACTGTTGGAATTACTTTTTGGTTCGTTTATTATAGGTGTATCCGAGGAAAATAATTAATGCCACTACTACTAAGGCAATGACCAAGGCGTAAATGTATTCTGCAGGTAGTTTATTTTCTGGAGCCGCCGTCACTTCCATGAAGGCTGGTTCACTGTAGGCGGAAGTGTAGTAGCTTTTGTCTGTCTGCCACTGAGCGGCAACAGCCCAATTTCCCGCAGCATCCAGCGTATAGGTGAAGTTGAAATCTCCCTTTTCAGAAGTTACAACTTGCAGGTCATTAACAGAGCCGTCTGGCTTAACGAAGGATACTGTGATAGACGCGTTAGGATAAGCTGGTACGAGTTGCCCGTAGCCAGTCATTGCTTCGCCTACTGAAACTTGAGGCTTGGCTAATTGAATAGTGACGTTACTGGGTGTGGCAGGGGACCCAGCGAGGCAATAGACGTTCCAGTCGTTATCTCCAACATACACTCTTCCTTCGTATATGGTTGGAGAAGACCAACTGTTAGAACTGGTACCAAAAACCCCGAGTTTCCCACCGTCCGTGGCGTTTAGGACGTAGACAGAACGTTGATCAGTTACGACGTACAGCTTGCCGTCAGCGTAGGATGGCGAAACGTAAAGCTCTTCGCCCAAGTATGTACTCCATACAGGGGTGCCACTTTTTGCGTCCACGCACACTATAGAGAAGTGGTCAACTATGAAGAGCTTGCCGTCATTGTAGACGGGAGAGCAAACTATGAATTCTCCAGCACCAGCGGTTCTGTACGTCCATACAGTGTCGCCGGTCGCCGCGTTTATACCGTAATACTCCTTTACGTTGGAGGATGCAAAGACCATGCCGTCCGCGACTGTTGGAGAAGCGTGCATGTCGTTTCCCCCCGTGAGGACCTCCTCATACGGAAGCGCTTTCTTCCAGATGAAACTTCCATCGGATGCGTTCAGCTTGTAAAGAGCACCTGAGTCTGGCTCTTCCGAAACAATGTAAACCGCACCATCCACAACGGCTGGAGAAGAAGTGATATACCCCTCAGTCTTGTACGTCCAATCGACGTTGCCATCGCTGGCATCCAGACAATACACGTTAGTGTCCAACGACCCCACATAGACCTTGCCTCCGACCACGGTGGGAGATGACCGTAATGCTGGCGCAGCGGCAAAGTTGACTTCGATGTAACCGCCAGCGTACTGCGACCAGATCAGGCTGCCGTTATAGGCGTCAAGACAGTAAACATTCCCGTCGTCTGGACCTATGTACACCCGTCCATCAGCTACTGCAGGTGAAGATTTAATTCGGGCGCCAGTGGTGAAGTTCCAGATGAAGTCTCCCGTCCGCGCGTCGAGACAATAGACGTTCTTGTCATGTGAACCGAAGTACACCAGCCCATCGGCCACGCTCGGCGAAGAAACAACCGCGCCGTCAGTGGTGAAATTCCAACTCAAAGTCAGATTCACAGGACCAGACTGCCCAGTTGCACTGTGCGCTGGATCATGCCGCCACATAGGCCACGCTCTAGTACCTATAGCCCATACTTGATTAAGCGTTGAGTATTCTTCCCCTGATTTTACGTCAACCATCGTTGTCACGTCGCCAGGAATTAGGTATAAGTTGCCATACGCAATGGCCACAGACTCTCGCGGAGCAAAAGCTTCTATGGGAAGCTTCCATATGAGCCGCCCAGTGTAAGCGTCGAGGCACGCAAACTCAGATTCGCTTGTATATCCAGCATAAGACGCTTTTTGGCCTGTTGTCGCGTAAATCTTGCCATCAGCAACTACTGGATTTCCAGGAAATATTAAGGGTCCAGGCCCCTTGTACTTCCACACCAAGTCCCCAGTTTTCACATCAAGAGCATAAAGATAACCATCTTTGTTGAGCTCATACACCATCCCATAAGCAACCGCGGGACCAATACAAAAATAGCCATCTTCGGTGTGGGGATTGAAAGTCCACAAAATATCGCCAGTGGTAGCGTTGAAGCAGTACATCGTGTTGTCATGAGTCCCACCCCTAAAGAACCGACCATCAGAATAGGAACCAGAGAAAACCATGGGACTTTTTGTTTCCGTATCCCACAACACCTTACCTGTTTTGGCGTCAAGCGCCATTTGATGGGGGTCATATGATCCGGGAAACACCTTACCGTCGCCGTACTGTACTCCAGAACCGACTGTCCCGCCGCCGGAAACGTAGGTTTCCCACGCCAGTTTGGGCGGATTTGACGGGTCTGAAAAGTCCCAACCCTGAACGTACGAACCTGCCTTAACATAGAACATTTTTTCCTCAGGACTGTAAACGTTAGCAACAAAAAACGGATCTTGACTGGCAGAAAAATTGGCGCTGGTCCATAAGATCCGACCGGTTTCTACGTCAAGGCTGCTGTTGCCTACGACAAGATGAGTATCATCAATTTTGTACACTGCCGGCCACAATCCAGGTGCAGGCACGGTGGTGTTCCAAAGGATGCTTCCTGTTTCCCTATCAAGAGCGAAAACCGCGGTTTTTGTTGTGACAAAAACCTTGCCGTTAAATGCCGTGACGTAGCTCTGTATGCCAGTTATGTTTGTTTTCCACAAGAAATCAGGTGCTTCTGGGGCGGGTCCTGCTGAGAAATGCGTGAAAGACGGGTCGCCCTGAAACTGTGGCCACTCGTACTGGAGCAAAACGTCGTTATTGCCAGTTCCAGTGCTTGAAGTTTTATCCACGCTGACGTTGAAATACATGTCCTTAACAAATAGTGATGCTATTAATAGCAAAATTAAAGCAGCGATAACGAGCAGAAGCTTCGTGAACTTCATTTTTCAGCCTCTGAAATTTAATGCAGGATAATTAATAATCTGCATTGACTATATTTTCCCCTCGAATAGGAGTAAGATTCAATTTAACTATAAACCTTACGGAACATAGCCTAATTTGCCACATCCTCGAGCGTTCACGATTACAAAGTGCTACTAGGCAACTGAAAAGGCGAAATGGGAGAAACCGCATAATCTTTTTTAGGGGCGTGAGAATTCTAAGGTAAATGATGAATTACCGAAGAGCATTTGAGGTTGGATTCTAGTTTGGCGAAAAAAGGTCCGTTACTTATGACCTCTTGGCGAGCTACAGGGGCCTGCAACGCACGTTGCAGATACTGCAATGTTGACGCAACAGCTGCAAACGCTCCCAGAGAGTTGACGACGGAAGAAGCGTTACATTTAGTTGATGAGGTTCACAGTTTCGGGGTCAGGTGGTTCGGCATAAAAGGCGGCGAACCCCTGCTGCGAAAGGACATATTTGAAATT
>CAZWPI010000086.1:0-7021 GCA_964636055.1 uncultured Candidatus Bathyarchaeia archaeon | reverse complement strand
AGAACAGCTATGCCTGCTTACTCAATTTAAAAACTGGTGAGTAACCAAAGTCAGTTACCACCTATGGCAAAACTCAACTACTATACAGTTTTGGAGAGTCTAGAAAACTTTCCTAAAATTAAGGACCTAATTTTCCCGCAAGATCCCCTTATTGAGTGAAGAGTGTTATTTAGTCGAGGGCGGATATGTGGTTGATAAGAACTCTCTGAAAAAGAACCCGTCGGTTCCAGGTCCTGTGTACTTCGAGGATGGATGCATGAAAGTTACAAAGGCTTCAAAATAATTGACCTCGTTTACGACCGTGTCTCCAGATGGGTTACCTATAGAGTATTTTCCAGTTTTGACGTCACCGTATCCTTCAATAAGTATACATGAAGGCGGGAGAATGTACCCTTGGGGAGAAAGTGATATTGGTACCGTCCAGCCAGCGAAGAGGATATTGTGTTGTACTTGCACGTGAAATTCATTCTTATCAACCACATGCTGCTCAAAAGGCAATCCAGCAAACGTCTTCTTCCAAAAAACAAGTGCCTCTGGATTGTCAGTGATAAAAGCAGCAGGTAAATAAGAGTAACCTGAAGGGGTTTCATGGCGTGAGAGGATTATCATCGCATCCTCAGCTCCAAATGAAGACTTCCTGTTTAAATGAAAGATATGAAAGAGCAAATGAGGTAGGTTAAAGGATTTTGGTGGGTGAATTACTGCTTGCCCAGCACTGCAATAGAATACTACTGGATCTTTTAATAGATTTTTAACTTGAACTCTTTGTGCGTTGATAAATTTGTTCAAAAGGATTTTTTCTGTAAGCTTCCTATGAGGCTTCTCGTCTTTAACAAACCTAAGTCCGTTAATCCTTTTGGTTGCATTAGTCATTTCTGTATCGGAAAGAGAGTCGACCTCGGACACATCAATTTTGGTGATTGCTCCCAACGTGATAGCTGAGGGCGCATAAGCATTTTTCCAAATGCTGTTTAACATAGTTTTCGTTTTTTCAATGTATTCAAGATCATTGGTGTAAAAAATGTTCTTAAAATATTCTGTTATCTCAAGCTTTCCTTGTTCTGGTGGAGGATTCTTAAACTGGAAAAGATGCTTTCCATCGATAATTGCAGTTTCCAAATAGCCTACAGGAATGTGTCTGACCTCACATAACTTCAACAGGTGCAGCGCGGCTTTGAGGTTCTCACCCATTATTGGAGCCATTATTTTGACGGAGATTCCTCTTTTCGCCCACTCCCTTACAAGGTCTATGTCTTTCCAGAGTGCGACGAGCCCTTTTGCAGAGGTAGTCATTATGATTTCTTCTTCTGATGAACGTATGATCTCGTAGTACTTTTTGGAGGCTTCCTTAGCTTTGATGATGTAGGTTTTCGGTGCCGGCTTGCCACTTTCAATTTCATTTATCCTATCTTCGATATCTGTTGAATTAAGCCATAAATCTTCAAAAACGCTAGAAAACGCTTGAATCATGGATCTGCAGTTTGTGCACAGACCTGTATCCTCATTTTTTGAGCGCATCATGTTTGTGCTTGGAGTGATAAAAAAGAGAATTTCTTCTTGATCTCTCAAGATCATGCGTGGAAACGGTTTTGCACCTAACTCTGTATTTCTTCCTCGCAAATCAGCGCCAGATTTAAGTTTCTTCTTTAGGAATTGGATGGCTTTTGTGTCTGCATTGGTTGTGTCTGTGAGGAATCGGAATTTAATTTTGTCTTTTAGTGGGTGGTTGATGATTTCGTTGGTTATGCCGTAGCGGTCAAAGCGTATTATTCCTGGTACAGTAGCTATGATTGAGAGTTGTTGTTTGGTTTGTTTGATCATCTGGTAGATTTTGTTATAGATTTTTTGGGAACCTTCGATTACAACAAATTTTTCTATTGGTGATTCAGGTTCGCCTTTGCTGATTTTGCTCCAGTCTGCTAGCAGTTCCTTTTTCGCGGTTTCTATTTGGCGGGCTTCTTCATGTTTGGCTTTAATTTCTGAATCCAGTATGGTTTCGAAGGGGATTGCGGTGTATCTGGCTGGGTATTCAAGTGTGGGCTCTACGAAGCCTTTGTGTTGAAGAATCTTTAATGTGCGATAGACTACGGCTTTGGCGGTTTTTGTTTTTTTGGCGATTTCTCCGCCTCCCTGAACTCCGTGTTTGGCTATGAAAATGTAGATTTGAGTCTCTTTTTCTGTTAATCCAAAATTTTGTAGGGCCTTTTCAATTGTGTTTCCCTGCAATCCATTCACATCGTTGACAGGGCAGTGACTAACCTAGGTTACTCACTCTTTCTTAATAGCACAGACAGGCATAACTGTTTTTCGGTAATCGTATCGAAATTCGATCAAAACACTATAAGGGAGGTGAAAGAGAAGTGAATAAGAAACTACTGGGATTTGCGTTGGCTTTTGTATTTTTGTTGGCGTTAGCAACACCACTGGTTTTAGCAAAGCCAGGAGCTGAAAAAAGTAATGAGAAATTTGAATACTTCGAACTTGTATGTTCTGGGGAAGGTTCCGGAACATGGGAGAAAGAGGTTGTGGCTCCTCCAGGAGGTACGCCACCAAATTCAGTTCACGAAAAAGGTGAAGGATGGGTTACAGGAGACATAGTAGAATTAACTGTAGGGACAAAAACATTTGATACAGATTCTGACCCTTACAGCGTAGATTACACTACAACATTTGACATCATTATATTTTTGGATGACGCAGGAGTCGCAACGAAGTACAATCTTAGACTCACCGATGTTGTCACATTATATGATGAAAGCGTGGAAATTGGCACGTTAGTACTGAAGATAACCTCAGTTGTTGAATTCATAGATGGAGCACCATCTGGTTACTCAGGTACAGTTAATGGCTACGGAACTGGCGCATTAGAAGGGGTACATATATCAGCAGTAGACCTTGGCTTTGTCCCAGCAGAATCAGGTTATGTGAGAGTTGGAACAATAACAGGCTGGCCAGAACAAATCACCAACACAAGCTGATAAACCAAATACTTCAACGATCTTCCTTTTTCTTTTTTCCTATCCTATGGAGTTGACAAGTTAAGCTTGGAAAGAGTGGTGAAAGCAATCATGGGTCTTGGGTTATCTGAGACCGATGCTCAAGTTTACATATTTCTAGCCTTGAATGGCCCTCACAAAGCCAAAGACATCACCAGAGAATTGAGTCTGTATGATAAGCGGCTCTATCGGAGCCTTAAGAATCTTCAAGATAAAAATATCATAAAAGCTACGTTTGATCATCCCGCAGTTTTCTCTGCTGTTCCATTTGAAGAAATTCTAGATTTGTTGGCTGAGATAAAGAAAGAGCAAGCTCAGGCTCTTCGAGAAGTTAGAGAGGAACTTCTTTCAAATTGGAAACACCTGATTAAAAACAATTCTAATAATAGTTGATCAATATGCAAAGCCTTGTTTATGTTTACCTATGTCTTAAGAGTATAAGTCATTGAATCGTAGGCGTTCTGCTTAACGCCTTTGATCGTAGCTGAATAAAAGAACGATCTGCGCACGTCACACAACCAAAACGACCAAATGAACCAAATTCCACGCTGTATTTTGATAAAGAATGAAGCGTCTTAGGAATGGATTTTTTGTTAAGGTTACTTATAAGCGTTGAAAAGCTCAGAACGCCATCTTATTAAGCCTGAAAGGGCATGCTTCTGTTGATTGAAGATGACCGAAGCTAAACCCGTAAGATGCCAAAAATGCGGAAAACCAGTGGGTTACATAACCGTGCTGGCGAAAGGGTTACGCTTCCAGCAACCTCTCCAAAACGTTAAAGTAGTCGCCATCTGCATGGAGTGCTCCCAGAAGAAACAATAAGCCAATGCCGTGAACATACAAATGATAAGCATACACACCAAAAACATCGGTGGCGTATGGTTCGGAGTTGCCTGCGCTGAACAACGCATTTTCAGCACAGCATTCGCAAACAGCCAGCAGGAAGCTCTCAAGAGCCTGCTCAGCGGCGTACCCTTCAACGTTCCCTTCCAAGTTCATCCAGAGCCATCAGCCTTAGCTGACACCGTTCTCGCCTCGCTGAAGAACATTTATGACGGAAACGACGTTTCACAGCGCGTTCCTTTAGCAACCGCGCATTTGTCCGCCTACACTCAGAAAGTGCTTAAAGCGGCATATCTGATTCCCACAGGCTACGTGACTTCTTACGGGGCAGTCGCCAAAGCAGCAGGCGGAAGCCCAAGAAGCGTTGGTCGCGTTATGGCTTCGAACCCTTTCGCGCCCATTGTTCCCTGCCACAGGGTTGTCAGCTCAGACTTCACGTTGGGAGGTTACGGAGGCGGATTAACCGCAAAACTTGAATTCTTGATCCGCGAAAAACGAGGACGCACAGCTCCGCGGGAAATTCCCTTAGGCAACAAGAAACTGCAAGTCTTCCCTGTCGAGCGCGTATTGAGAAAACTTGGAAAAGAATAAGGAGAATGCACACTCAACCTTCTCTGCGTTAAGAGCGCTTGTGCTCTCGGCGACTACTCCCTCCCCTTTAAATACATGGCAAGAACTTGAGTTTAAATTTTGATCTCCATATAGAGAAAAATGGAATGGACAAAGTCTACTCAGTGTTTGCGTTTCTTGAAGTAGATTGATGCCGTTAGTGTAGCAATCACGAACAGCGGGGGAATTATCCACGATGGAAATTCTGGGATTTCAGGTGTGGGTGTTGGCGATTGAGATGGAGAAATTGTGGGAGTAGGTGTAGGCGTTGATTTTGGAGTGGGTGAAGGCAAAGGAGTTGGTGACGCTGATGGAGGCGGTGTAGGCGACGATGATGGTGGTATGCCTTTATCTGGAAGGGTGTTCACCCAACTATCCCACGCTGCCCAGTCCTCTTCGTCCATATATTCGTATATCCAGATGAAGAAGCCGTAAAGCTGTGGATGCGGATAATCTTCAAGCAGTTGATTTAATTTTTGAATCTGTCCCGACATTGTATTGTAAGGAGCAGCATTGCCGCTGTATATCATCAACCCGATTATAACAGGTGATGCCGGCGGTGTATCGCGACCTAGCTGTCCGAATTCGTCTTGCCAGAACAGGTCAACCTGAGAATCCTGCAAAACAGTATGTGCTCCATAGAACATTTGAAGGTTGTAGTCCACGTTATCCAAACGTGGGTTTAAGTATTGTGTCCAGTCTTGACCTGTGAAAGGGCAGTGTATTTTGCCAATAGCGTGCAAAGCATCTGTTATTGGCTCCAAATACACTATTTGAGTGTCTAAGTCTGTCTGTGTGTTTCCAGTTTTTCCCTGCCAATTCTCCACATCATCGGCGAAACCGTCAAAGCCTATGTTCACGGCTTCGAGAATTTTGGGAATGATTTTATGCTGCGTGTTTGACGGGCTTATGTCCATTTCTCCGATGCCGTCTTCTAGCCAGCAAAGGACTTGAATGTTAATGTTATGTAGTTGCGTAATTAGTTCTTGGTAGAACTCTGGAGTGCGAACATAGTTTTGTGCGCCACTTTGAGCACCAGACTTAGGATAGATCAGTGGATTAGTCGGGTCAGTGGCATCCCAGTAGCCGATAAAAACTACAACATATTTGCAGTTAGCGGCTGATAAATTACCAAGTAGTTCTTGTCTATATTCAATGTCAAGGATGTTTCTGTTTTGGTATAGCCAAGGTTGGTCATAGATTAAAACAAAATTAGGTGATTTTTCATCGGCTGCCGAAAAATGAATCCTTGGTACTAATAGAATCAAGATTAGAGAAAAGGCTAAAATTGCCAGAAGTTTTCGGCTTTTATAGAGCTTTCCTTTAAGTGCTACCACCCAAAGACCCAACCCACACTAAACAAGGCCAAGTGTTTATTACGGGAATTGTCCGCGTTGAAAACACGCAACTGTTCTTGTAATGCTTTTCCATCGGTTCTTGGCCTTCAGCAAATATCTAAAATGACCCCTTTTTGGTTGATAAAGGTTGTTTATTTCGACAGCCTGTGATTGCAATTAAAGAAAAAAGGAAATGATGCGGGTTACGTCACCACTGAAGGATGGATTGTTAAGCAATTGCATCTAAATTTGCGCGCGAACTCTTCCACGTGAATGCCGTTTAATTCTGCGCAACATATGCGTGCTATGTGGAGTATAGCGCGCCATATGGTCTTTTGGATAGGGGCACTATCTTGCGGAACTTTGCGCTCATAACTTTCTCGAAGTCAACACCGAAGTGCTCACAGTACTCCTTGACCAGGCTTTCAATCACTCGACTGTCGCGTTTGCCGACTTTCATAATCTTAGTTCCCTTTCCCACTTCAAGTATGTCGCCGCGCTCGTAAATGACGCCGCCGTGCATTCCCGTGCCCACGAATCTTGCCTTGCAGCATTCGCCTTCGGGCAGGTTTAAACCCAGAACTACGATTACGCCGCCTGCCATGTACTCGCCTAAGAAGTCCTGTGCGGTTTCACCTATCACCAGCTGCGGTTTTTTGCCTTGATACTCCTTCATGTGAATGCCCACTCGGTATCCCACATCGTCACGGACAAAGATTTTTCCGCCTCGCATTGAGTAGCCAGTTATGTCTCCGGCGTGTCCATGAACCACGATTTTTCCTTCGTTCATGGTGTTGCCGCAGCCGTCCTGAGCGTTTCCGTGAACCATTATCCTGGGCCCGTTCATGAAAGCGCCTAAATCGTTTCCTGGAGTTCCGTAAATGTCGATTTGAACTTCTGCGTCTAAGTCGGTGCCGATGTATCGTTGTCCGCAAACGTTGTGAATCTCGATTTTTTCAGCGCCGTTGCTGCTGATGGCTCTCAAGAGGCTGTTAAGGTCCTTATAATGCAGGCTCTCAGCGTCGATTTTCCACACTCCGTTTTCTACCTTTACACGATGAATAAACTCGGCGTTGATTTCCGCAACCACTTTTTCTTCTTCAAGCATATCCTGTTAGTCTCCCGCCATTTTTACGCCTAGAATCTTTAGCTCGGTATCCGTTAGACCCACACCGCGAAGCGCCAAACGGTTCCCACGCAAACTCTCGATGGCGTTTATGCCCATGCCGCCCATCA
>CAZWPI010000085.1:0-7046 GCA_964636055.1 uncultured Candidatus Bathyarchaeia archaeon | reverse complement strand
AGAGTTTCTCAAATCCACTATGCCATGATAGTCTACATAGTCATAACAAAAAATGAAATAGAAACAGAGTGTAAACACCATTTCATTTGACTTTTCAATTACACTCCAAGAGCCTTGGAAGTTCCTATTTTTCCGCCATATCTTTCAGTCTTTTCATAGCTGCATCATAGCTCTTATCAATTGCTTTGCGAACACGCAATTTGTCGATAAGCTTGCCCAGAACCGAATAGGGCAATTCGTAATCTATCACTTGGGTCACTTTGGTTCCGTCTTTTGTGGGACTAAGAGTAATAAAACCAATACCTGTCATGTTTCCACCAATGGTTCGCCATGCCATCTTCTCATTCTCTATAACTTCTGTTAATTCCAAATCAATTTCCGATTTAAAACCTGCCACTTCACCCATTAAGTGTAAAGTTGAACCAACTTTGTTCTTGTCTTCAGAAGTCCATTCAACCGTCTTCCATTCAGGTTGCCACTCTGGAAGTTTTTCAAATTGAGTTATAGAACCGATTTTTTCTGGTGAAGCGTTGATTTCGATTGATTTTTCTATTCTTGTCAATTTCTCACCTCCTCTAAATCTAAAACGAAGACAATTTGTGTATTGTTCTTATTCACTTTTAACGTTTATGCAAGTTATTTCTATTGATTCATTAACAGTTTGAATCATATTGTATTTCTACAGAAGCAAAGATTCTTATTCTTCAAAACAGAATTCCGCTCTTTCTCTCTGTTTTCCTGAAAACCCAAGTAAAAAATACTGGGTTTAGTACACAAATTTTTTATCTTACAATCGCTTCCCTGATTGGAATGGGAAAGAAGAGAGGGGTCGGTTCGGCTCACCTCCTTCTGATTCCTTTCTTCTTTCCTATTTTAAAATAGCCTGCTATGTTACTTAGAACTTGGTTCCTTATAGTTTCTAGTCAATCCGAAAAGTTGACTATTTCTTTATGGTTTGTATAAGTAATTTCTGCTAATTCATTCATGATTGATTCAAGTTTTTTCACTTCACAGAAATTCCAAGCAAAGCAACAAATACAATTTGCCACTAAGGCATTGTTGGAGCCCAAAGCTGAAAAAGATAGGCAGTAAAATCTTTAGGATATTAGAAACATAAAAAAAGGATATAAAGTATTGGAGAATAGGCTCTAAGTAACCTTTTTCTTTGCTTTCTTCACAGTCTTCTTAGTTTCCTTAACGCCCTTCTTTGCAACTTTCTTAGTTGCCTCAGCACCTTTCTTCGCTACCTTTTTAGTCTCTTTAAGACCTTTCTTTCCAAGCTTAGTTCCTTCTTTTCCAACTTTTTTGGCTGATTCTTCAGCCTTATCCTTCACTTTCTTTAGGAGACCCATAACACCACCAAAACAAATATCCTTGAATTAACTAAAATAATTTCCGCAAAAAGCAGAACAAGTAATCCCGCGCAAATTGATTATTACGCGCTCCTCAAATGTAAATTTTTTCTGAATAAACGAAATTAAAATTTTCTTAGGGCATCTGGAAGTGTGGAAGCCGAGGATTAAACGAAACTTTATCTCTTTAAAGGGTGAATAGAATTACCCCGTGAAAGGTTAAAAAGGAGAAGCACGCGCTTGAAAAGCAACCCATTAAACGTCCGCGTTGCTAGTTTGGAACTTAGAAACCCCACAGTTTTGGCTTCTGGAATCTTAGGGTACACCGCGGAGTCGTTGCAGCGCGTCGTCGAAGGCGGTGCAGGAGCCGTGGTCACCAAGTCTGTCGGTGTGGCTCCACGGATGGGCTACGCTAACCCAACCGTGGTTCAAGCAAGCTGTGGGCTGATAAACGCCATGGGACTGCCGAACCCTGGCATAGACCAGTACGCGGAAGAAATCATCCACGCGAAAACCGTGGTGCAGGCGCCGCTCATAGTAAGCGTCTTCGGCTACTCAGCAGACGAATACGCGCTGGTCGCCAGAAAAGCCGCGGAAGCAGGCGCCGACGCAGTGGAACTAAACGTCAGCTGCCCGCACGTCAAGCAGACGGGCTCGGAAATCGGGCAAAACCCTGCACTGCTCGCAAAAGTCGTCACCAAAGTCAAAGCATCAGTGCACAAGCCGGTCATCGTCAAGCTGTCCCCCAACGTCACCGACATCACAGAAACAGCGCAAGCAGCAGTAAAAGCAGGTGCTGACGCCTTGACAGCCATAAACACCGTTAAAGCATTGGCGATTGACGCGGAAACGGCACTTCCAATCTTAAACAACGTACGCGGCGGGCTGTCAGGTCCAGCCATAAAACCCATAGCGCTCCGCTCAGTGTACGACCTCTACAAGCAGGTGAAAACGCCCATCATCGGCTGCGGCGGCATAACCACTTGGCAAGACGCCGTCGAATTCTTCTTAGCGGGTGCGTCTGCCGTGCAGATAGGCACCGCCGTCGCACTGGAAAATCCCCGCGTGTTCCACGCCATAAACCGCGGAGTAAAAACCTACCTGAAAAAGAAACGGTACAGGAGTGTACAGGAGATTGTCGGCGTTGCACACCGCACTTAACACCATAAGAACCACACGCATCCTGAGCGTGACGACAGAAAGCCCAACCGTAAAAACCTACAGGCTAAAGGATAGGCTCTGCGCCAAAGCCCGACCAGGGCAGTTCCTCATGCTCTGGATACCCAGCGTGGACGAGATACCCCTAAGCATAATGAACACCGAAAACGGCACGGTCTCCGTCACCGTCAAAAAAGTCGGCGACGCAACACGGCATCTGCATCGCATGAAACAGGGCGAAACCATCGGCGTGCGTGGACCCTTCGGAAACAGCTTCACCGAAACAAGCGGCAAAGCCCTCCTCGTCGGCGGCGGAACAGGAACCGCACCGCTCCTGTTTCTGGCTAAGAGGCTTGCGGCAAAAAACGAACGCCTATCCTTTGTGGTCGGCGCAAAAACCAAAACCGAATTGCTCTTTCTGAACGATTTTAACTCGGTTTGCACCGAACCAAGCATAATCACAACCACGGAAGACGGAACCTACGGGCTCCAATGCCTCGTAACCGAGCCTCTGACAAAACTCTTGGCGGAAACCAAATTTGACATGATCTACACCTGCGGCCCAGAGCTGATGGTGAACAAAATCTTCAACCTCGCAGAACAACACGGCATCCCCTTCGAGGCAAGCTTGGAGCGGCTGATGCGGTGCGGCATAGGCTTGTGCGGGAGTTGCGTGATAGGCAAGTATCGCGTGTGCAGAGACGGACCCGTATTCAACTCTGCTCGGCTGCGCGAAGTCAAAGACGAGCTTGGCGTGTCTAAGCTGGGCTTCGACGGTAACCGCATACCAGTTTAGTTGCTTACAGCTCTTCCTGCGGCATCCCAATCTTCCGCAGAAAATCCCGCGCATACTTAGGATTATACGACAGCTCCTTGCTCCTCAAAAGCCGCTTGTCAAGCCGGTCCAACGCCACACGAAACGTCGACTCCACACCAAACCCTTCACTTGAGCTGAAAAAAGAACCCTTCACCGTCCGCAACTGCAGGCGGCAATGGAGAAGCGGCACACCCTTGTGGTTCGTGCCATGAGTTTTCATGTAAACAAACAGCGTACCCAACTCAAGCGCATCCTTATACTTACGTGCAAAAGACTCAAACTCATCCATCATAAACCCCTGCTGATCAGGATTAATCGCCACACCCTTCACCCCAAACTGAACCGCTAGCTTCCGCTCAACCGCCTCCAACTGAGAAATCGGCTCAAGAAAATCCAGCTTCGTAACTATGCCCACCAACCGCTCCTTAGAAAGAACCACCAAACAAGAGATTTCCTGATCATGCATCGTCTTCTCCGCCTCCCTCAAACTCGTCTCAGGCGCCACCGTGATCACGGGATGCGCCATAATCCCCTTCGCCGGAATACTCAAAACCGGAACCTTCTCCCCCACGGTTTCACCAAGCGTCTGCCGCTGCCGCGGCTGAAAAACCTGCTCGATAATATCCTGAATGCTTATGATACCCGCCAGCTTTCCCTCGTCCACAACCGGAACATGAGACACACCGTGCTCCCTAAACAAGCTAAGCACCGCGCCCACAGACCTGTTCGCATCAATCACCTGAGGCGCCCTCGTCATAATCCGCTCAACCATGGTGCCGCCCCACTCCTGAGTCACCGCCCCATGAATAATATCCTCGTCAGTCACAAACCCCACAAGCCTATTCTTTTCAAAAACCGGAAGCTGCCTCACACCGCTCTCAATCATCAACCTAGCCGCCTTGCCCAAAGAAAAATCAGGAGAAACCCTTGGCGCAGGCCGCATCAAGGTCTTAACCTTCGTTGCAGCAGGATCAAGCCTCGCCCTTACCACCCACCGCCTCGAGATAACACCCGCGTACTTCCCCTTCTCATCTACGACGGCAATGACCGGCGGCATCTCCCTCTTGAACAACTCCAAACACTTGGACAACGGGTCGTTCTCGTTGACGGTGGAAAAATTCTTCGTGAAAACATTCTTCACTGGAATAGCGCTCATCACTTTTTCCTCCACTTCGTTAACGATAAAGTAGAATTTAAACATTGCAAAACCCACAAAGCCAAAAACTTGGAACCGTAGAGTAGCAACTAAGCGGTTTATCTATGGAAAAAAACGGAAGTTTCAGACGTTTCAAACGCGTTTTATAGAAAAGTATATTATTGTTCTAGATAAATGGTATAGATGTTTCATTCTGTGCTGTTTAAATAGAACGCTTTGAAAGGAGAATGGGAGCAAGGGGAGAATCAAAATCACAGTCCGTCTGTTAAACGTTCTCATCCGTTGGGATTACAACGGCACCCTGCTTGCTCCTACCCAAGCGATTTTGGTTACCGTCAACTTGGAGGTCGCGTCCAATGGAGATTTCATCGACTTTCTTGTGGAAAACAGCGTTACGGCGTTTGGTTTCGATATGACCGTTTATGCTTCAGGCGTGTAAGTGACAAGTTTTTCTCTCCTATTTTCAAATCTTGGTCTTTAAAAATTTAAAAGAAATAGTTGAGGCTTGTTTATTGTGCGCCTGTTATTATTATGTTGAAGCTGAAATTTGTAAGGTTGCCTGCGTTTGAATCTACCGACAGTGTTAATGTTGCAGAGGTTGACTCTCCAGGGTTTAGGACTGTATTTTGTGGGTTCCACGTCAGCGTTAAGTAGTCATCAGCGTATGTCGGTGCCCAGCTTCCGGCAGTCATGCTGAGCGTGACTGGGACTGTGCCTGTATTTTTCACGTATATTGTTCTGCTGGTTGAGTTGCTTGGGTATAGTGTTCCCCAGCTGATTGACGTGCAGTTTTGGGTGCATTGGCTGTCTGAGTAGACGCCTACGTTTACTGTTGTTACGGTTCCGTTTGACGATATGTTTTGTGTGGTGATTAATCCGGCTGTTACTAGGCTTAGGAATAATCCTGTTGCTGCGAGTGCTATTATTGCTCCTGTGGAGAGCTTTAGTGATGCCATTACATGTTCCCCTTTTGTTGTATTGAATCGGTTGTCTCAAGTATTAATAAACGTTATTGTCCACGATAACAACACAACTACACTTCCTAAACGCGGAAAACAAAATTCCGCCTCATCCTAAAACAATAAAAGAAAACCTGTTGAACTAATCCAAGCAAACATTTTCTCTCGAACCTGCTAAAACGCGCTCAGGCAACAGTTAGCTTCTGCACAGTGTCGCCAGTTGTTCTGTCAGCTACTTAAGCTGCGACTGGCGTCACCTAAAGGTGCCTATGAACCTATAGATTTAATAATTAGCCAATAAGATGTTTCGTTTTTAAGGAGGAACACAAGCCTCGTTTGCTGTTGGACACATGGCGCTCGCATACCTGTTGGGCAAAGGATTCGGGAAGCTTCTCAAAGTTAACATTAACATACCGTTAATTTTGGTTCTTTCTATAATCCCTGACATCGACATCGTCTTCAGTTTTCTCCTCAAATCCGATATACATCGGGGTCCAACGCACTCCATAATAGTCGCAATATTAGCTTTCATCCCTTTCTTCTTCTTTTACCGCCAGAGGGCAACGCCTTACTTCGCCGCTTTGGCTTCTCATTCGTTAATAGGGGACTTCTTTATTGGTGGGCAGCTCCAGCTACTGTGGCCTTTGTCCACAAGCGAGTTCGGGTTATACGAGTTAGGTTTTCCTTACATAAACATCTATAATCCAATAAACATTGCACTTGAATTCACGTTATTCATCATAGCCACGGTGATTATGTTCAAATCTCGTGATATATACCGGTTTTTTCGGAACAGCAAACTAAACTTAATTTTAGCCATACCGATCTTCACGGTTTTGCTGCCAACTTTCGCGAGTTATCCCTTGAGTGTGCCGCTCTTGCTGGTGCTGCCGCATCTGTTTTATTTGGTGCTGTTTTCAATTTCGGTTTTAATCGTGGTCAAGCGAATTTTTCAAATAGGCAAGTTACAATAATCTGAAGCGGAAACAAGAAACACTTGCATTGAAAAAAATAGAATGGTGAGCAATAAAACGAACACAAGCGTCCAAATAGTTATTATCGCCATTTTCATAGCGTTGATGATATTCTTGATAACGCTGATTGGGTTCTGGGCATTAGTTTTTGCAAGTTTTATAGGCGTAGCTGTCGCGCTGTTAATCGAACGTGTACGTAACGAAAAGAAAAAGGAAAACGCGTCACTTACTCAAAATGGGCAGTAGACTGCTCTCTTTTTCTCCACTTCTATAAATTTTTGCATTGATTGGCTATCAGGATTCGAATAGGCTGACAAGCGTCTTTTATGCTCGGAACAGTCTATAGCCCCCTTATATAAAGCAGGGTGCATGGAATTCTGAGGAGACGCCTCTACTGGTTTTTGCAATAAATCGCTATTAGGCGGCAAGTGTGAGGTTTGTCAAGAAATGTTGACTAAGGCTTGGTCAAGAAACCTTGATAAAAACGTTTTTACTGCAGAAACAACCACATATTACCGGGATAAACATGACTAAGGGCGTCACCCTTCTGCTTGTTCTCGTCTTTCTGGCAGCGTCTTGCACGATTGTGGCTAAGCCCGTTAAGGCTCAATCTCAAAGCGACATAACCAT
>CAZWPI010000084.1:0-7092 GCA_964636055.1 uncultured Candidatus Bathyarchaeia archaeon | reverse complement strand
TCTACGCCCAAAGAATCGGGCTTGCAGACCTTGACAACAAGAAAGTAAACGTCGTCGCTTTAACATCATTCTATTTTCCAAAAGTAGGCGACGTAGTGATAGGCACAGTAATAGAAGTTGGATTCAGCGGCTGGACCGTAGACATCAAATCACCCTACACGGCGCTTCTGAGAGCGTCAGACGTTCTAAGCAGACCTTTCAAACCACAAAACGACGAGTTATCTCAAGTTCTTAACGGGGGAGATTTGATAGTTGCCAAAATAGCCTCGTACGACAGATCCCACGACCCGCAACTCACGGTCGGCGAGCCAGGCTTGGGAAAAATAACTCGTGGACAGATAATTAAGGTAACTCCGTCGAAGATTCCCCGCGTCATAGGCAGAAAGGGTTCCATGATTTCAATGATAAAACAGGAAACAGGCTGCCAGATAATTTTGGGGCTCAACGGAGTCATACTGGTCACTGGAAAAAACCCAGAGGACGAGGAACTCGCCATGGCGGCGATTCAAAAGATCGAAAATGAGTCCCACACAAGCGGTCTAACAGACCGTATTACACAATTTCTTAAAGAAGAAAAAACAAAACAGGAGGAAAACAAGAATGAATGAAAAACCTGAAAAATTAATTGACAAAAAAGGTTTAAGATTGGACGGTAGAAAACCAGACGAGTTAAGACCTGTAAAAATCGAAGTAGGCATCTTATCAAACGCTGATGGCTCAGCATACATCGAACATGGAAAAAACAAGATTTTGGCGGCTGCGTTCGGTCCGAGAGAGATGCATCCGAAACACTTGTCGCTTCCAGACCGTATGGTGCTGCGATGCCGCTATCATATGGCGCCTTTCTCGGTTGGGGAACGCAAATCACCTGCGCCTTCAAGAAGAGAGGTTGAGCTTTCAAAGGTAATCAGGGAATCTCTTGAGCCTTCAGTGTTCGTGGAGTATTACCCGCGGACCGGCGTAGACATCTTCATTGAGGTCTTACAGGCGGACGGCGGAACAAGATGTGCAAGCATCACTGCGGCTTCCTTGGCTTTAGCAGACGCTGGCATTCCTATGCGCGATTTAGTGGTGGCGTGTGCAGCTGGCAAAGTTGACGACACAGTGGTTCTGGACCTGTTTGACACTGAAGACAAAGTAGGCTCCGCTGACGTTCCGGTGGCTTTCATGCCCAACTTGAACGCGGTCACGCTGCTGCAGATGGATGGTATACTCACGCCTGAAGAGTTTGAGAAAGCGGTGAACATGGCGATTGAAGGATGCCGAGATATTTACGCCTTGCAAAAGGAAGCGTTAAAAACCAAGTATATGCTCGTCTCTGAAGAAGAGGAGGTTGAAGAGTAATGTCATCATTGGTAACTCGCGTGAGACTGCAACAAATAGAAAATTTAATTGAGAAGGCAAAACGTCTCGACGGAAGAGGCTTAACCGACTACAGAGAAATCAAAATCGAACAAGGACTGATTGAAAAGGCAGAGGGCTCAGCCAGAGTTTTGCTGGGAAAAACCCAAGTTCTCGTCGGAATAAAAGTTGAAACTGGCACGCCGTTTTCTGACACGCCTAACGATGGAGTGCTGACGGTGAACGCGGAGCTTGTTCCGTTGGCGTCGCCCACTTTCGAACCTGGGCCTCCAGATGAGAACTCTATAGAGTTGGCTAGAATAGTTGACCGTGGCATACGTGAGTCTAAAGCTATAGACACTGAGAAGTTGTGCATTGAGCCTGGAAAGAAGGTGTTCGTTGTTTTTGTTGACATTTACGTGCTGAACCATGATGGGAACCTGATTGATGCTTCCGCTTTAGCGGCGGTGGCTGCTTTGCTGAACACGAAAATGCCTAATTATGAGGTCAAAGACGGAGAGGTAGTGATCAAGCAGGGATACACTCCGCTTCCGATGAAAAGCCACCCGATAACGGTGACTATTGGAAAGATAAACAACAAGTTGATTGTTGACCCGTGGCTGGAAGAGGAGCAAGTGATGGATTCAAGGCTTACGATGGCATTCAACGACGAAGGCAACATCTGCGCCACACAGAAGGGCGGGGCAGGCTACTTCACACAGAAACAGATTTTAGAAGGCATGAAACTAGCACATGAAAAAGCTGCCGAACTGCGTAAAAAAATGGAATGGTGAAAACGTTGGGAAGAAAAACAAAGAAAGTAGGGCCAACACGCGGTCTAGGACCACGATACGGCTCCACAGTCAGAAAACGATACATCAGGGTCACCGCTGGGCTCAAAAAAGCCCACAAATGCCCACAATGCGGCTTCACAAGGGTTAAACGCCAAAGCGTCGGCGTCTGGAAATGCAGAAAGTGTGGGTACACGTTTGCAGGCGGAGCGTACATGCCTGTCACAAAGCTCGGAGTCGTGGCTAAACGCGCAGCCAAAGGCACAGTCGCAGAGGAAACAGCAGCGCCTGTTCCGGTAGCAGAAGAAACCGAATAAACTCCCTTTTTCATCTTTTTGTTGTTTAAACCAGTAACGCATTTTAAAAGAAAAAACGCCCCATTCAATACGGGTAGGCTCGAAAATGAAGGCTAAAGCAACTGTCCGCTTGCGGCTATCTTCAGAAAAACAGTTGACCACGCTTCTAGAGGCTTTAGCGCCAGAAGCCAAAAGACAAGTTAGCACGCGGGCTAGGGCGGTTTTGGAGAGAGAAGGCGACTTTTTGGTTTTGAAGGTGGAAGCGAAGGACACGATTGCCCTGCGTGCCGCGTTGAACGCTTACCTTAGGTGGATAGGCTCCACGGTGAACGTTCTGGAAGTCGTTGAACACGCTTCGTAGCTTGTGCTCTAGTGCTCTCGGTGGCTACCCCCTCCCCTTTAAATACCTTGAACTTAAGTGCAGAACAAGCTTCACTTTCACTAAAGGCGAGCCTTGGTTACTGTGCGGAGCGTTTTTTCCGCGGTGGAGACGCAGAAAAGTAGATCGTCAATCGTGGCGATGAAAGTGGCGAGTTTTCCCTCGGTTTTCACCTCTGTCAGCACATGGTTGCCTTTCCTCACGGTTTTGATGAATAGTCCTGCGGGCGTCTTGAAGTTGTCTGGGGAAACCGCGTTGGCAATTGCATCCGCGGTTTTCGCGTCGCCGTACTCAAGCTTTATCGTTGCTTCCAACGTCTTCGCCTTTCAACTGTTTTCCCACCAGGTCGTTGACGGTGTTTACGAAGTTTTCAACTTGGTCAATGGGCACTTGCGCGCCTGCGGCTACGTTGTGACCGCCGCCCTTTCCGCCGTATTTCTCTGACGCGACATGCATCACGTCGCCGAGGTTGACGCCTTTGCTGAGCGCCACGTCGGTGGTTCTTGCGGAAAACTTGGCTGCGTTCTCTTCTACAATGTTCGAGAAGGCTATGAGCGGTTTTTCAGGGTTTTCAAGACCAGAAACCAGTATGGACGAGATGGTGCCGATGATCTTCTCGTTTATGAAAGTCTCCCCGTAAATAACGTAAATGTGTTCGAACTCCTTCATTCGTTCGGGTTTCTCCATAACCCAGCCTAGGTACGTGCTGATGTTTCGCCTGTAGTCCTCCAAAACCTTGTTAGCCTCTTCGAGCGCGGTGCCTCTGTCACCCATGCAGATGGCTATGCCGAGGCTGGGTCTGTCCAAGCGTCCTGTGGAGTTCAGCACCACGGCGAATTCTCGTGCGTCCCGGAGCGGAGTCCACGGCTCCTCGTTGGCTAAGACGTAAACGTTGCCTATTAGATTCTCCACTTCAGCGTGCAATCCCCTCGAAATCAAGTAGTCCGCAAGCGCCGAGGACAGCTTTTTCTTTTCGTCTTCCGATAAGTCCCTTAGAGCCCGCCACCGCTCGCCCTCTTTAGGCTTAATGTCTAAACTCGCCAGAAAAGCCAAGCTCTTGTCTTCTTCCCCGCTTAACCCGGGGATGAACGGGCTGGTCGTGGCGGCAAGAGCCCTGTGAATCGGGCGGGTTTCTCTGCCGAAGAACGTTAAGTCCTTTTCCACCGTAACCAGTTTCGTGGCTACCGCGTCCTCAACTATCAGCGCGTTTAAGCCGCCAAGCTTTCTCTCCTCGTTCTTGTCCTGCAAGTCTCCCAAAGCGCCGACCAGTGCTATGGGCGCCAAATCCACGTTCTCCGCGCTAACCGCTTTCGCCACGAAATAAGCCACTCCGGAACCGCTGACATCGGTGGCGCCGTCAATGCCATACAAATGCGGATTCACCTGAACGAAATTCTTGTTTTCCACGTTTCCAGTTATCTGGTGGTGATCCAAGATTGCGACTTTGACGCCTGGAACTTTTTCGTTCAGCAGATCGAGGTAGCCGCTTCCGAAATCCGTTAGAACAACCAGCTGCGGCTTGTCCGCGACTATTTCGCCGATGATTTTCTCGTCAACCCACTGCGTCACCCTCAGCCTGAACCGCGCGTCAAGCCTGAACAGGGCTTTCCCGATTATCCCTGCTGCGGCAACGCCGTCCGCGTCTAGATGCGAGAAAACATGGATGAAGCCGTCTTTCTCCACGGTTTCCACGATAGCCTCTGCTGCCTGCGCGGCTGAAGCTAAAAACCGTTCCGTTGGTGTCTGCCCTGTAGCCATGGCGATTCACTCTTTGCCTAAAGGCGAGTTCAAGATTTAAAGCTGGCGCTGCCAAAAATTCTCCGCTTGCAAGTAGAATGGAAAAGTTGTTTTGGACGAGAACGGGTCAGGTTATGGATGCTACTTTTGCCTTGTACTTCCAGTTCTTTGGAAGAACGCCTTCTCGCTTGTAATACCGTGAAAGCTTGTGAATCCTTGCTTCGATAACTTGCATGGAGCGTTTGTTATGGAGGTCCTTCTTGTTCTTGTCCATGTGAACCGCAAGACTCTGCGCCTTCTTGATCAAGTTAGCTAGGTCTTCGGGCATCGACGGCGCCATTCCCGCCGCTTCGAGTATGTCGCTTATGCTCTTTCCCGTTATAGGCTTCACCAAGGGAATCGCGTACTGATCCCTGAGAATCGTGCCTATCTTGCTGAGCGAATGCCCGTCCTTCGCCAGCCTGAGTACGAAAGCTTCCACCTCTTCGGGCTGGTACTTGCACCAGCTTGGCGGGCGCCTGCTGACGGGTCTGGTTGAATGGGATCGTCCTTTTTCCTTTTTCGGCATCTATACACCTTAAGCACTATGACCCACGGAACACGAATATTTAAAATTAGTGGCTTTCAGAGGCACAAACTTTGAGTGGTTAGTCAATTTTTCGGACTGACTAGAAATTATAAAGGATTAACTTACAAAAAAGCACGTTAATATAACTTTTAAAAAGGGAGGTGATAAAATGTCATTGGAAAAGCAACCTAAAGAAGAAGTGAGAGTGATGTTGCCAGAAGAGACCAAACTATTCAATATTTACAAGAAAATTCGAGAAGCGATAAAGAGAATAGAATCAGAATTTGAAGATGAATATGAAGTATCAAACATCACTGCTGGAGTTACAATTACAGCATCATTAACACCAAGCTTCGCAGGTTCCATTACAGCAACATTAACAAAAAAGAAAACCTGAAAGCCACAATACGATCACCCTTTTTTCAACCACTCAGAGTTTTACAGGGGAGGTATTAACAAATTTCAGCGAGTGCCCTGAAAAAATTGCACCTGATTTTATTAATTTTTAGAGTATCAGCATTTTTCTCAAGAATCGTCCAACTTCGGTTACTTTAAAACTTTGTACCATTTGGCAAACTTGCAAATAGCGCTTGCGCGGTGCGAAAAACTGTTCTTCTCTTCGATAGTCATTTCAGCAAACGTCTTTATGCTCCCAGAAGGCCTGAAGATGGGGTCAAACCCGAAACCTGATTTGCCGCTTCCGCTGCGCTCGTTCACGGTTACCTCGCCTTCTGCTCTGCCCTCAAAAACCACGGGCGCTTCGGCTTCACTATCACAGTACGCTATGGCTGACCTGAACATGGCTTTTCTGTCCTCCACGCCTTCCATAAGCTTCAGCAAGCCCCTGTTGCCTATGGTCTTGTAGGCGTAAGCGGCGTAGGGACCTGGAAAACCGTTCAGCGCTTCTATGAAGAGCCCTGCGTCCTCCACGATAACGGGCAAGCCGCACCGCTTGAACGCTTCTCGGGCGCTTGTCTGCGCGATTTCCATGAGGCTGTCGCTTTGCATTTCCGCGCCTTTCACCCTGAGCATGCCCACGGCTATGTTGCATCCGCTTAATATCATGCGGGCTTCGTTGAACTTGTGAATATTTCCCGTCGCGAAAAAAACCACCCTGCCCTTCAACTTGAACGCCACGCTATGCTTCCTCCCTTCTTTCCGACACATACCGACCGCGCCTCTCTATCTCCCTGATTTTCTCTGAAACTTTCCCCGCGTCTTCCGCGCCCAAAACCGCAGAGTACCCCGCCAGCACTGCTTTGAAGCATGCTTCCGCCTTCTCATAGTGCGTACTCTGCAACGCGCGTTTCATCAAGTGCAAATCCACCCCTCTAGCTTCAAGCTCCGTGTTTTTCTCACCTAATCCGAAATCAACCAGAAAAATCTTTCCCTCGGCGGTTAGAATCATGTTCGACGTGGTCAAGTCGCCGTGAATCACGCCGTGCTTGTGCAGTTTCCCAATCAACGCGCCGATTTTAACGCACAAAGCCTGCCCCTCTTCCGCTACCATGTTGCCCAACAGCTGCTTCACCTGCTTGCCCTCCACAAGCTCCATCGTTATCGCCGCGCGTTTCATGTCCACAAGAAAAATGGTAGGCGCCGGCACCCCAGCTTTTTTCGCTTCATGCATAAGCTGCGGCTCATGCGCTGTTCGGTAACTTCGAATTTTCTCGTCCAGCTCGGCGGGGCGATATTTTTTTGGAAGCCGCGCTTTGACTACGACTTTTCGCCCATGCCAGTTCGCCAGAAAGAGGCTGGCTTCTGCTCCCTTCTTGAGCAGCGTCTGCGAACCTATTTTATCCATGGAACATCCACCTTGTCTATGCGCCACCGCAGCTTGACAAAACTCTCCTGGACAGGCGTGACCAAGCCGTGCGTGTAGGCCAACACTCCAGTCCAGGCAATCATGGCGCCATTGTCCGTTGCAAACTGGCGCGGCACCACATTAAACTTTGCGTCGTGCTCCTCCGCGACAGAGCT
>CAZWPI010000083.1:0-7184 GCA_964636055.1 uncultured Candidatus Bathyarchaeia archaeon | reverse complement strand
TTGAGGTTGAAGATTCACCGAACAGCGCTGGCGTGGTAATTGACCTGATAAGAGCAGCAAAAATAGCTTTAGACCGCAAAATCAAAGGCGCACTGCTGAGCATGCCCGCATATGCATTCAAGCACCCGCCGATTCAGGTGCCTGACCCTGTGGCACGACAATGGACTGAAGATTGGATTGCAGGAAAACGAGAACGCTAACCCGCTACCGCCACGGCTTCATTAAAACTTTTAAGGGCAGAAGCCCAGATTACTCCATGTTCAGAGGTGCATATGTATGGTGAAGGTAGAAAATTACGAAGTACCTGAAGGTCTATACTACTCTAAAGATTTTGAATGGATAAAGATTGAAGGAGACAAGGTCCGCATGGGCATAACCGACTACGCCCAAAAACAGCTACGCGAGATAGTCTACGCCGAACTGCCAGAAGCAGGAACAGAAGTGAAACAGAACGAGCCTTACGGTACACTTGAGTCAGTGAAAGCCGTTTCCGACCTAGTCGCAGCCGTAAGCGGCACCATAGAGGAAGTCAACGCGGAAGTCCAGTCAAAACCAGAAATCCTGAATGATGACCCCTACGTGAAAGGCTGGCTGGTAGTTTTGAAGCCTGCGAACCTGCAAGCAGAATTAGCTAATCTGATGGATTTCGATAAAGCGGTTGAGTGGCACAAGAATCAAGGAAAATGAAGGAAACTTGATGGTTAGACGCATAATCGTTATCGGAGCCAACGCTGCAGGCGTGGAAGCAGCATCCGCCGCGCGAAAAAAAGACCGCACAGCAGAAATCACGCTGATAACGCAGGAGAAAACCGCTGGGTATTCGCGCTGTGGTCTGCCCTTCGTGATAGGCGGACAGATACCAAGCTTCAAGGATCTGATTGTTTATCCACCTGCTTACTTCCAGATGTTGAAGCTGAATTTGAAGACTGAAACGAAAGTTACCGCCATTGACACTAAAGAAAAAGTTGTCACCGCAGTTGACAAGGCAGGCGCCACAGAGACGCTGCAATATGACAGCCTGGTGATTGCTACTGGCGCTGACGCTTTTATGCCTCCAATTAAGGGGCGTGAAAAGCAGGGGATACTCAGCCTTCGCAATCTGGAGGATGGCGAAAAAATTCTTGAAGCGGTCCAGAACGGCGCCAAGTCAGCTGTGATTATGGGTGCTGGCTTGATTGGGCTGGAAACTGGCGTTGCGTTGATTGAGCGGGGCTTGAAAGTTACCATTGTGGAGATGCTGCCGCAGATTCTGCCTCAGATGCTTGACGCGGACATGGCGAAGATGGTGCAGGAGCATCTGAAGGAACAGGGCATGTGTGTTCTCACGGAGAAACGTGTAGAAGAGTTTCTCGGCGACGACAAAGTGACGGCGATAATGGCTGGAGGCGAACGGATAGAGGCTGATTTGTTCATCAGCGCTTTCGGCGTGCGGGCGAACACGAAGGTGGCGGTTGACGCTGGTATACCGTTGGGCGAGACGAGAGCTATAAAGACTAACGCGAGAATGGAAACCGACGTGAAAGACGTTTACGCCATTGGCGACTGCGCCGAATCACTGAATATTATCACGCACAAGCCGACGTGCGCGCAGCTCGGCACCATCGCGGTCAGGCAGGGCAAAGTGGCAGGTAAAAACGCTGGCGGCGATTACTCGCAGTTCACGGGCGTCTTGGCGTCAGCTGTAACACGACTGTTCCAGATTGAGGCAGGCGTGACGGGGTTAACTGAAGCGGCGGCGGCAAGAGCTAGAATCGAAGTGGTCACTGGAGCCATCAGCTCAAAGACCAAGGCTGATTACTATCCTACGGCGAAGCCCATAAAAGTCAAGCTTGTTGTCGAGAAGGAGTTGCAACGCATAATCGGCGCGCAGATAATCGGCGGTGAAGAAGTGACACAGCGCATAAACGCACTAAGCTTTGCTATACAGAAGGAGATGACGGTGCGTGAGTTAGCTAAAGCGGATACGGCTTATGCTCCGCCGCTGTGCGAGACTTGGGAGCCGATGGTTTTGGCGGCTGAAATGGTTCTTATGAAGCTTCGCTAAAGCGCCTTTTTCCTTTTCTTGTTTGTTTTATGCTTAATTGTCCCTTGCTATTCTTAATGGTTAACCAGCTTGCTCCTTCCTCACCTTGTTTTCATTTGGATTTGTTTTTTTCTGTTAGTAGAAGTGAAAGATTGCTAAGCACAACTACTTCCAACAGAATGCCCAGCCCATTGCGTTTTATCGTCTAAGTTAGTTTTGGATTGCAGTCTGGTTGTTTAGATACCACAAGCAACAGAGGCATAGGTCCTCCTAATACCCATTTAAAAGTAGAATAATCACCTATGTTTCTTCAGCTTCTTTAATTTCCATTTCCTTAATTCTTTTTTTAAGAACTGATTCCTCTTCTTTTGCCCATAAGCGAATAACTCTTTCAGCATCTTTTTTCCATACTTGAACGACGCTTAGTTTATATTTATAATGGTCGCTTGCCTTACCTGAGAACCCCTCTGTATACCAATTGCCCAACAAAGCAGCCCTTATTTCCGAAATGGTAGGAAATTTCAGAATTAATTCCCGAGCAATCGGATGGAGTTGTGGCTCAGTTTCTTTAAGTGGAATCATCCTAGCAAGGAGAAAGGGCGCCTTGTCAGGCTTTTCGTCAATCCATTGCCATAGTTCATTTTGAGGGATTAGAGAAAAAAGAGACCCCTCTTTGCTTCTATCAAAACCAAAACCTCCTTTAATTAATTCTACTAAACGCCAAGAACTCAAATTGTCGGCGTTTAAAGTCTCCTTCATTTTAAGCCATGTTTCTTTTGGATTTCTGATAAGAGCCTGACGTAGATACTTTACAAGACCCTCATCAGTCGCTATATTCTCTTGGGCCAATCTCTTCAAAGCTAAATCCACAAAAGTTGGGGTTATCTCTGGAAATTTCTCGGTTAAAACTGTTGATAATTTATTCCAGTAATAATCGTCCATTATATCTTTACGCAGATACGCTTTTTTCATAATGGCAATAATGAGGTCTTTTTCGTTCAGAATTAATGGATTATCTTCTACATATTGGTCGATTATCCCAAGAATAGCTGAAGCAGATTCCTCATCACTAATTTGGCAGAACTCTCTCAAAAAATCGATAAATATTTCTGTTTTTATGTGCTTAAACCATGCGCCATAAGTAAGTACTTGTATTTCATTAGGACGTATCTTTCGCTCCTTTAGCATGTTAATAACAAATTGTGCATCCCAATCACTCGGTCCTGATCGCCAAATTATTTCTAGAATGCGCTCAGGCGGTATTTTATAGTTAAACCATGTCAGTAAGACTTGCCTGTATAGACTTTGGTCTCTAGCCTTCAAAGCAGATAGATAACCACTTAAGAACATTACAGAAGCATTTAGCAAAGTATTTTTCAGGTCGTTTATTCGATTTAACCATTTATTTTCAGAGTCGAGTTCACCAAGCATTTTTCCGAATAGATAAGCCTGACCACCCTGATTTGTAATCAGCCACGGTATTTCTTTTTCCAATTGTTCGGGTGAAGAAATCGCTATAGTTGCTAATTCTCTTATCTTATTGTGGACAAACTGCCGCCTGTCTTCCAAATGATCTTCAAAAACATCAACCTTGACATACCTTACCATAAGACTATGATAACTGTTGCCGATTATCTCATCCCTAAATTTTTGAATATCCTCTAGCATTTGGCTCGGCATTCTTTTACCGTCAAAATAAATAATACGCTCAACGGTTGTTATCATTTCTTTTTCGAGCTCTGGAAAAGTCGCTTGTATATAGGAAAATCTATCTAATAATTGATTGAAAAATCCCACGTTAAGAAGTTCACGGGAATTCGATAAAACTAACTGTGCAGCCTTAAGTTGGATTTCTCGATCAGGTAAATGCATTGCTGTATCTATGAGTGAAAGGGCAGAGGAAACAGCTTTCTCTATGTCACCTCTTACTGTAGGATTCCATTCGGGCGGGGGAATTACGACACCTTGTTCTTCAGCTTCACTAGCCCTAAACGCATGAGTTAATCTAAGGGAGGCACCAATTGCCTTAATTATTATTTTTTGAGTATTTTTGTCTCCTTCTGAAAGGGCTTTCTGTAATAGAGGGAATCGTTCCCAAACAGGAACCTCGGTACCCCCAAGATACGTTTGGAATAAGGCGACGAATGTGCCTGTCGCATTGTTTGACCAGTCCTCATTCTCAGCATCCGCTAATCTTAGAAGAAGGGATGCGGAGTTAGCAAATGTATCTTTCCACCACGCGATTCTTTGAAGAGTCCAAACTACGTTTCTCCGGCCAGCGCGGAATTGTAGGAGATCATCTCTAGAACAGGCGCTGAATACTTTTTCAAGAATATCCATAGAATAAGAATGATCTGATTTCGATAAATTAAGGAATATTTCAGAGCCAAAAGATGTATTAAGCGTTTTGTAATCAAACGTTGATAAAAAACCTCGTAAAACTTCCTTGGCATATGCTGTATAGCCTAGGTCTGCCAATCTCTCAAGAAACGCTTTTTGAGTTTCTGCATCATTTAACTTTTCGTAAAAGCTACGAAGTGAATTATTGTCCATTGCGTGTAACCATGCCGAGGACAGATTTATCGCTAATGGCAGCGGAGTAACATAGCGATACCTGCCTCCTCGGGCAATTAGCTTCCTTTTTTCTTGCTCTGCAACTATTGTTCTTGCTTCTGACCACTTGATACCCTGAATTTCACAAACCCTTTGCCCCTGTACGGCAAGGTCGTCATCCCATCCGATACGCTTGAATAAGGAAATCGCTGTTAAGACTGCTCGAACCGTAGGTACAGGGAAAGCGCCGTCCCCCCTGCCCACAATAATTCGGTCCAAAACTTCATTTATTCCTAATTCGTTTAGCGTAGAAGCGGACAAGATGTCTGGGTGAGACGCGAAATTTTCGGCTAACGTGATTAAAATCATTGGGAATCCTTCAGAAAATTCCACAATTTTTTTTCTGGCGTTTTCTGGTAGGCTAGGGGTTGTAGTCTTGATTAGTTCTTCAGAGGATACTTGTTCGAGCGGACTTAGCACTTTGTGAATATCCTTCACGTTTCTCGGATTATCAATGTCATAATCAAGCGTGATTAAAGTAAACCTACCACCAATACATTCAGCTTCTCTAGCAAGCTCAACAAACCTGCTATGCGAGCATTCATCTATAACAAGAATTACTTTTGCTTCGCTGTTCCGAGCAATCTCGTTAAACCGTGACTGGGGTAACTTATCGGGCGATTCAAGATACAGCACCACTTCCCTTAGGTAATTCACGTTCAAGAATTCGTACGCTATCCTTGTTTTTCCAACACCTGATAGCCCAACTAGCCTAATAACGGTTGCTCGATTATCATTCTGGCTTTTTATGATGGTCTCTCTGAAACTTGCAATAATTTTTTTTCTTTCAGAATCAGCTATAAAAGGTTTTGAGCTTATTGTTTTCTGCCATTCTGAAAAGTCTTTAAAGCTATCTCGATCCTGTTTTAGGTAAGCGACGACGCTTGGGAGAGTAGACGCCCAGTCAGCGATTTGCCCAGACGAGAAAACTTTGGCTTTTGCATCAGGATAGCCCATTTTTACAAATATCTCAATTAATGCTTTCTCTCGAGCTTCTATGTCTCTTGGTACGTAATCTTTTCCTCCGATTACTAAAGCATAGGTTGCCTTATCCTTAAGCAGTTTATCAATTCTAGGCTTCAAAGCTGTCTTTTTAGCATTGATAACTTCATTTACTGCATCGGTTGGAGAAAAGGCAGTTACTGCTTTGAATTGCCAGCCACTTTTTCCTTCAGGCAACCAGGGATGCTCGTTTGGTACATTAACACCAAGAAAAGCATCCAATCCTCCATCTGGGTCATTTATATCTAGCGAAAGTACCAAGCCTGATTGTTTTAGCTTTAAGGCTGTTAGTTCCGTTCTCAAAATTTTCTTCATTATCTCTGCAAGAGTGAACGGTGTTAGACGTTCAATTTCATCAGCGGAAACGTCAAACAGCTTCATTGGCGTATCCCCTCCTTTGAAATGGCATCCACATACGCAGCCTGATTATTACTTCTACTAACTTAAAAAAACTAGCATCAAAATGGCGATGAATCGAATTTAAATCCGTGCAGCTAAGCCAAGATCGAACTGAACACATGTTTGCTTGGGGCGTATACTGCTAGTGCTGTTGCCCAGAATACGTCGTCGTGTGTCCGTTGAATGCGAAAACGGCTTTTCTGAACTCTAAATGGTTCTATTTTTCTTTATCAAAAATTTCCTTGATTATTGGTTTTAGAGGAGGCAACTCCTGTTTTACAATCGACCACAAAACTTCGGGCTTAACATTGTAGTATTCATGCGCAAGCTCGTTTCGTGTTTCCCTCATTCTCTCCCACGTCCGCCATGGAATTTGCCGATAACCATACTTGACATTTTTAGGAATCTTGGCCACCGCTTCTCCGATAATTATTAAATCAGTAATTACTGCTCTAACAACCATCTTGTTTGTCACAAAGTCTTGTTGCGCTAAGCCCTTTGTGAACTCCTCTATTTCGTCAATCGCGTCATAAATATCCTTGAGGTAGAGGGCATAGTTCCTTTTCATACAGGCACGGCTTCTTGGGTGATTCGCTCTTTTAACATGGGTTTTATGGAGTCTTTCGGCACCAAATCAACTTTCAAACGTAACTTTTTGGACAGGAACTCTTTCACGTCAAGAAGCTCCCAGAGACTGTAAGGCTGCGAGAACGCTATAAGCAAGTCTAAGTCACTTTTTTGTGATTGTTCTCCACGGGCGTATGAACCGAATATCTCGATGGCTTTCACATGGTATTTTTCTTCAAGAATCGGCATCAGGAGGGAAAGTTTTGTCTTCAACTGCGTTATTGTCCTCAGGCTATCTCACCAGTTACCGTTTATTTCTTTGGTAGGGACTGTTATTTAAAACTGCCTTGTCGTAAAATCAAGCAGTGCTTTTTCTGCCCTTCCTAACTGCCTGCGATGTTTTGGCACCTACGGGGCACGCTGAAGTTTACGCCTTCAGCATCAAGACACCTGTAGCTTTCAGGTCGGCAATTATGTTTACGCCTTCCCTCAGTGGAGTCTGTTTTATTCTACCTATGATATTCCTGGCTGGGTAAACGGTTCAGTCATGCCGACGAGCAGTTTGCCGAACGTGTTGATG
>CAZWPI010000082.1:5048-7250 GCA_964636055.1 uncultured Candidatus Bathyarchaeia archaeon | reverse complement strand
TTGCCACGCAGTCACCGCATCCGTGGCAAAGGTTCGGTTCAACAATGCTGGGCTCTTTATCGTCGATACGGAAAATGGCTCCAACCGGACATGTGCTTGAGGCGTGGCACTTGCTACATCGAAGACACTTATCGGGGTCGATGAAGGCTTTCTGCATAATGGCATCCAGCTTGGATTTTAAGTGATGTACCGGTCAACTGATTAAATTTTTTACTCGGCTCACTACGTTGTAAGTTGAGACTGACAGAAGGCAAACCAGAAGCGAGAGCTTAAGTAGACTGAATTCCTGAAACATGGATGAGACAAGCAATGTCCCGGGAATGATTGATAAGAGTACATAGATGAAGGCAGCCATTCCCAACGTTGAGCCTTTGCCTATTCCGGGAATACGATTACCTCCAAGAAACAGCTTCGATAATTTAGCAAACCCTTTCGTGCAAGAACCACAATAATAACATGAGCCACACATTTGCCTTCTCATAACGATTAAAATTGCGAACGCGGAAAAACCGAGGAAAAACCATCCGAGTAGTGGGTCAAGAACCCAACAAGCAGCAGTGCCTAAAGCAATCCAAACAGCAATTATTAGGTTGCCAAAAAGAGTAAAGATTTTGATGCTTTTATCTTTTCTTCAGTAGTGGGCAACTGTTTTTCCTCACAAATCAATACAGTTTTTGCATTGTTACTTGTTTTCCTCGATATTTTGCTGCACTTTTTGGAATTAGCGGGTTGCTTGCTTTTCTGCGATGACTTTTTTTGCCAGCGCCACGGCTTCTTCTCTTGTTTTGCCGTATAACGCACCGATTTTGTCAGCGTCTTCCTTTTTTACAGCTGCGCCGCCTATCATGACTACGACTTTACCTTTCAGTCCTTCATTCTCGATTGCGGAGATCAGCTTTGGCAGGTTTTCTTTAGCAGGAGAAAGGTTGACTGAAACGGCTATAATGTCAGCGTTTACTTCTTTAGCCTTTGTAGCAAAAGTTGTCTCATGAGCAGCTGGTCCGAGATCCACGGTTTTAAACTGGGCACGTTTGAGGGATTTTCTAACCATATTTTTGGGAGTGTCCATCCTGTCGGGCTGAAGGTTGCCTATGACTACTGTTCCTATGGGATTAGTGGGTTCAGGCGGCTCTTTTTCTCTCATAGCTTTTAACCATGACATACATCACCACATCCTTACGCGTCTCTTTCTATGTATGATTTAAATTTTGATTCGATGTGGGATTTTGGGCAGGCTCCGACTAAGGTGTCAACTGCTTTGCCGTCCTTGAAAACCATCAACGTTGGTATGCTTCGGACTCCGAAACTACTTGAAACCATCATGTTATCGTCGACGTTCATCTTTCCGAATGTCACCTTTCCAGTGTACTCGGCCGCGAGTTCTTCTACAAGAGGCCCGACCATTCTGCATGGACCACACCAGGGAGCCCAGAAATCAACCACAATTAGCTTGTGCTTTGCGACTTCAGACTGAAAATTGCTGTCGGTCAAGATGATAGGCTTGTCGAGTGGTTTCTCAACGGGGTTAGTTTGCGTTTGAGCTCGCTGGAGCATTTCGGTTATTTTTGCTTTTTTGATTCTAGCGATTTCTTTATCTTCAGATGAGTTACTCATGACTTTCACCTTTGTTAGTGAACTATGAATACGTTTTCAACCCATAAATATGTTGCGGTATTGTCAATACCTCACAATACTTATATGCAGGAAAAACTATTACTCCAACTATGGACAGCATCCAATTGCTCACGAGAAGAGGTGCTACATGCTCAGACTTGCTTAGTTGCTTGTACAACTTGAAGCCCATAGACCTTGAAGTATTTCTTGAAGTAGCAAGAAACGAAAACGCTACACTAGATCAAATCGCAGAACTAGTACAGAGGGATCGAAGCTCCACACATCGCTGCCTTTCAAAACTAGTAAGCGCAGGACTTGTGCATAAACAATCTAAAACTCTCAAAGGCGGCGGATACTACCACGTTTACAGCATGGTAGACACTTTCAAAATCAAGAATCACGCGAGGCAGAGAGTTAAGGAAATCATAGAAAGCCTTGAAAGGCTTATTGACAACTTTGAATCTGACCTCAGAAAACACCTCGGAACAAAATCACCGTCTGAACCTCACTCTGAACATTAACCATTAAACGAAAAACGCCAGTAGTCCGATGAGCGCCGCCATTCTGAGATCCATTTATTTTTCTGTT
>CAZWPI010000082.1:0-4948 GCA_964636055.1 uncultured Candidatus Bathyarchaeia archaeon | reverse complement strand
AAACGCCAGTAGTCCGATGAGCGCCGCCATTCTGAGATCCATTTATTTTTCTGTTAAAGAAAGAGAGCGAAAATAGTTGCTATCGGCACTTTGCTTCCTGAACTTACCCTTGATCTCGCCGCCGTAAGACGTGGCAGAATACAACTTGCAATCGGTGGTATCATCGGCTCTAACCTCACCAACTTAACCCTTATACTGGGTCTAGTTCTTCTGACTTCTCCTTTCACCGTCGACTTAACAGCCTTTATAGAGATTATCCCGTTCTTAATGATAACGACCGTTATTTTCTGGCGCTTCATTATGAGAGGTGGCGTCTCAAAAGTAGGTGGCGCATTCTATTACTGACTTACGTTCATTTCCAAATACTTATCATTTAGGTAAAGTTTAGGAGTAGTCACAAGGTTTAGTTATGTGAACAAGTCAATCCATTGTAAAAGAAGATGATGAAGCGAGGTAGACAATTGTGAAGCGAGAGAATGAAAATGTTGGGGCTGAGGAAACGCTGGACCCAGATGACTGGGAATCCATGCGAAAGATAGGTCACAAGATGCTTGACGACATGGTTGATTATGTGAAAACCGTCCGACAACGACCTGTCTGGCAACATGTGCCCGAACACGTCAAAGCTCACTTCAGCAGGCCTGTCCCACACGACCCCCAGCCACCAGAAGAAATTTATGAAGAGTTTGTGGAAAACGTGCTGCCCTACCCCATGGGAAATATTCATCCTCGTTTCTGGGGGTGGATCTTGGGAACGGGAACTGTAATGGGTGCCTTCGCTGAGCTGCTGGCAGCTTCAATGAACACGAACACAGGTGGCGGCGCTAACCACGTTGCTAATCACGTTGAGAAACAGGTGATTGACTGGATTAAAGAAATGTTAGGGTTTCCCCCGTCAGCTAGTGGCATATTGACGAGCGGTTGTTCAGCGGCAAACATAATAGGATTAACAGTTGCTCGAAACGCAAAAGCAAATTTTGATGTTCGCCGTAAGGGTCTCCAATCTACACCTCAAAAAATGACGCTTTATGCATCACAAGAAGTGCACAGTTCAATCCAGAAAGCCGTTGAACTACTTGGACTGGGCAGCGAAGCACTCCGCCTTTTGCCTGTCAACGATTACTTCCAAATTGACCTCGAAACGTTGAAAGCAGCCATTACAAATGACCGAGAAAACGGCTGCATGCCTTTCTGTGTCGTGGGAGCGGCGGGAACAACCAACACGGGAAGTATCGACGATCTTAATGGGCTTGCTGATCTTTGTCAACAGGAAAACCTGTGGTTTCACATTGATGGCGCATTTGGCGCATGGGCTAAAATAGCGCCCAAAGCAAGAAACAAAGTAGTTGGAATTGAACGGGCTGACTCTCTGGCGCTGGACCTGCATAAGTGGATGTACATGCCGTACGAAATCGGTTGCGTACTTGTGCAAGATGAGGAGCAGCATCGGAAAGCTTTCTCCTTGACGCCTGATTATCTTGCTCACGGAGAAGGTAGACTCGGTCTGACAGGCGGTGATTTGCCTTGGTTCAGCGATTATGGCTTCCAGCTTTCACGTGGTTTCCGAGCACTTAAGGCTTGGATGTCTCTCAAAGAGCATGGCAGCCGCAAGTACGCGCGGATAATACAGCAGAACATAGATCAAGCTCTTTACTTAGGTGAACTTGTTAATGCTTCTCCAGAATTGGAGCTTTCTGCTCCCGTTACGCTTAACGTTGTGTGCTTTCGTTACGTTGTACCTACAATGGGTGATGTTGAGTTGGATGAACTTAACAAGCGGATTGCCACTGAGTTGCAGGAGCAAAGCGTAGCCGTTTTAAGTGGAACGGTCATCAATGGCAAGCATGTCTTGCGTGCAGCAAATGCCAATCACCGTAGCCGCCGTGAAGACTTTGACATGCTCGTAAGAGAAGTGCTGCGCATAGGAAAGGAGTTAACAGCAGACCGTCAGCGATAGTAGCTAAATCTACCTTCTTTTGGTACATTTGTGTGCTTATGAAAGAGTGTTTGGATGGTTGAAGCTGGGATGTGTCTTTTGGAGGTCATATATCGATTTTTGGAATATTTCGGTGATAAAACAAGCTATATATTAAATCTTGCGACGTAAGATGTAGCCACGTATTACAAGTCAACAGTTGAACACAACTACACAAGAGTTGAAAAAAATGACAAACGCAGCAAAACAAAATGTAACATGCACTCTGCAACTTAGCAGAGACAAACAAAAACCAACCGAAGATAAATTCAAAGTTGCCATAATTGAAACGGTCGATGAGCATTTCTCTTCATTTTGCGACTTGGACAAGGAAACCGTTTACCTCCGCTTAGAAAACGATTTCAAAATTAAGAAACAAGAGATTCCCTGCAAAATCGAAAGCGTCGCAGATGCAATGGAGCAGATTTTCGGAGTTGGAGCAAAATTGATTGAAATTAGGATAATAGAAGCACTGCACAAGAGGATCCCGGAATTCGTATTCTTCCCTAAAAAGGGCGACGTTGGTTTTAAGGAATATGTAGCCAGTCTGCGCGCTTTCTTGCTACAGACTTCATAAATTAAAGCGCCAACTTGCCGTGAAAATAACAGTTTTTGGTAGATGTGTTGAACAGTTACTTTGCGACGGCTTTTCGTGGGCAAAACGTGGCTTTATTTAGGATTTTGTATGTTGCCCGTTGAGTTTGGTGTTGCCGTGTCTTTTCTTGTGTACAAATGGATATGCCTGTTTTATGCATGAACCTTTATATCATTGTTTAGGTTGTATAAAGACTCGCGATACAGCCTAAACAGAAATGTTAAACAAAACGGAATGATAAAAAATGGGCAACATACAAAAAGAAGTTCAAGCCAAACTGGCAAAAGGCTTACTAGATCTTATTGTTCTACAGTTTCTGAACACACAGCCAATGCACGGCTACCAGATAATCACCAAAATCCGCAAAAGCTTCGGCGTCTACTTCGGACCAAGCACCATCTACCCCCTGCTCGCCACCCTCGAAAAGAAAGGCTACGTCAACAGCGAATGGAACATGACAACAGAAAGACCCAGAAAAATCTACAAACTCACAAACGAAGGAAAAACAATACTGAACTTCACCGAAAACTCGTTGAACCTGTTGTGCCAGAAAATCGGAACGAACAATACACCTCAGATAAACATCGAAGCAGGGCCAATGCCACACTTCCAAAAGAAAACACGCTTCATGCCAACACTGGCAAAATAACCCAGACTCTTTTCCCATACTTTGTTGTATATTACTGCCACGGCACGTAAATTAAAAAGGTAATTCTCGTCAAACCCGCAAATACTGGCTAGTTTCCAGCACTTCTTTCAAGGTGTTTTTGAAAGTCTTGGTTATATCTTCAAGATAGATAGCCCTGCTTTGGATGCCTTTTTGAACTGCGCCAGCTGCTATAAAACATGCGCCTATAGTTTCGCTTATCGGTGTAGGTTCTGGAAAAACTACTAAAGATACTCCGATTTTTATGAGGCGAGACTTGTTGCCTTCCCGCCATAGTTTCTTTGCAGCCTCAGCAGTGTTTGCAGTGCTTTTTGCTGCGCCAAGCAGGTCGATGTAACTTTCATTTAGTTCTTTCAAAGCTTTAGTTGCGTTTTTAACTTGCTCTGGCTTCATTGGACAGGACCTTACTCTGGATATAGTGACTTGATAACACAAAAGCTTTCGCATGCTAAAAGACGGCGCCTCAGAGTTTTTTCGCTCTTGCGAGGAGGCTTTTTTTATTAAACCACCTGAAATTCGGAGATGCTGTGGTGGATGCTTTCGCAGTAAATTGTCAATTTCGCGACATGGCTAAAGACCTAAGGGTCATCCGTTAGTCGTATCGTATTGGATGATTGAGAACACGTCGTATTTGTCTCCGATGGCTTTCCTTCCCTCAAGATAGCTCAGCTCTATCAGGAAGCCTATGCCAACCACTTCTCCGCCCAATTTCTCAACCAAATCAATGTTCGCCTTAATGGTGCCGCCTGTCGCCAGCAAATCATCAATAAGTAAAACTTTTTGCCCCTGCTTGATGGCGTCTTCGTGGATCTCTATTGTGTCACACTCGTACTCTTTCTTGTAGGTCAGGTCCACGCATTTGAAAGGCAGTTTCCCTTTCTTCCTTACTGGCACAAACCCGACGCCGAGTTCGTAAGCCAAAGCTGCGCCTACGATGAAGCCTCTGGCCTCGTTAGATACGATGACGTCTATGTCCTTGCCCTTGTAATGGTCAGCTAGTAGCCTGATGCATTCTCTAAAGCAGTTCTTGTCCTTCAGAAGCGGAGTTATATCCCAGAAAACCACGCCCTTAAACTCAGGTATTCTTCGCACTTTTGACTTGAGATCTAATTTGCATTTTTCAACTTTGTCCATTTATCATTTCTCCCTCACAAGAAGGCACCTTTCAATGCATCTTTGCATTCACAATTGCGTTCTTTCGGCAAACGTGCGGCTGCTTCCAATATTATGCGTTTCACTTTTTCTACGCTAGCCTTCATTGTCGCTATAACTTCATCTGCGCAGACGGGATGGTCCTTCCACACATCATAATCTGTGACCGTTGCTATCGAAGCGTAGCATAATTCAGCTTCGCGTGCCAGAACACATTCGGGAACAAGGGTCATGCCTATTACGTCTGCGCCCCAGCTCCTGAAGAGTCTCGACTCAGCTTTGGTTGAAAAGCGTGGTCCTTCAATGCAAACATAAGTTCCAGTATCGTGCGCGCAGATGCCTGTGTCTTTGGCTATGGCGATAAGCGTCTGCCTCAATTCAGGGCACATCGGCTCCGCCACCGATATGTGGCACACTTTCTTGTCCGTGTAAAACGACTGTTCCCGCTTGGTGGTTCGGTCAATAAACTGATCAACAAACACGACATCGCCTGGCTTGTAATCCTCCTTTAACGAGCCAACTGCTGAAGGCGCAAGAATCCTTTGGACCCCGAGCTTCT
>CAZWPI010000081.1:0-7306 GCA_964636055.1 uncultured Candidatus Bathyarchaeia archaeon | reverse complement strand
TCTGTCAGAAGCTTCATAATTGCTTCAGCTAATTCGCGGCTGCTTGGCTTAACAAGCAATCCCGTTTCCCTGTCTAAGACGGCTTCACTTACTCCGCCTACGTTGAAGGTGACCACAGGTTTGGCAGTTGCCTGTGCTTCTAACAATGCTATGCCTTGTCCTTCTTGGATGGATGGGAGAGCGAAGACGTCGGCGCAATTGTACAAAGCGGGAAGAACGCTCTCATGTACGTCGCCTAAGAGGACGAAGTTGCGTGAAAGGTTCATTTTCTCCAAGTGCGCCTTGAGGTTGTTTTTGAGGGGGCCGTCTCCAGCGATCACAAACATGGTTTGGTTGTTTTCTTTGATGATGTGTTTTGCGGCTTCGATTAGGAAGGGCAATCCTTTTCGGGGAATCAGTCTGCCGACGAAAAGTACGCAGGGTTTGTTGTCTAAGCCGATTTGCCGTTTGATTTTTTTGTTGGGTTTTGAGGGTTTGAATCGGTTTATGTCGACGCCGTTAGGCACTACTCGTATCTTCGCCTTGTCAACACCATAAAACTGAACCATTTTCTCAGACGAGTACTTGCTGACTGTTGCTATCAACGTCGCGTTTTTTGCGGATTCTTCTTCAAGTTTTGAGAGCCTCCACATGGCTAGGTTTGCAAGTTTCGCCCGAAACGTTGGAGAACTTCTTTGGAACGATTGTGCGTATTCGTCTGCGAGGACCCCGTGGACTGTTTGTATGAATGGTTTGTTTATGCCGCGTTCGCGGAGGGCGTTCAGAAACTTGTAGCCGCTGACGGTGTGGGCTTCGTAAACATCTGCTTTAATCTTGTCCACTGCGCCTGCCAGGGTTTTGTTGAAAAGCCAGTTATCCACTGGGAAAAGCGTGTCTGTGGAAAAGGCTGGAACGAAGTGTACGCCGTTAATTGAGGTGGGTTTTTTGAAGCCGGCTTTTGTGCCGCTGTAAACAGTTGTGTTGATGTCTTTCTGTAGTCTCTTGGCTATTTCAACGATACGACGTTCCACGCCGCCGAAGTATAAATGTGGCGGCTGCGTGTTGAAAACAGCCAAGCTTAACTTTCCCATTTGCTTACCCTTCTTGAACAGCGACTTGCATTGATTATCTCTTAAACACGTTTAGCTTATGTTAAACTTGCGCTTCAAGATATAAGCTGTAGGTTATCCCCCTGTATCTGTGCTTGCAGCAGCGGTCTGCATGGAAGGCTTTGCGAGTTTTTCTGCATGCTTTTGGGATGTCTCTGCGCCAATACGGAGCCTACCCCTATCGTTTTTTGCTGGAACGCTCTCAAGGATAGACCCCCTCCCCTTTAAATAGGCAAGCAGGCGGGTAGACCCCCTCTATAGGTTTCTGCATACATCCACTATTAGGATCCTAATAGGCGTCAAATATGCTGGTTTGCCAATGAATCGGGCATAAAGAATAGCCCAGAAGCTGATCAGGCTGGTTCTCTGGTTTTCACCTCCCATACAAGTTTCACCAAGAAAACCGAGACAAAACAGTGCCTTAAGAACCCTCACGAAATTTACCAATTCACCAATTAACCAAGAAAATTACAAACAACATAGCATTACGGGTTTTTTGTAAAATTTTTGATCCTTTAACACAAAGTTGGTCTTAAAAAAACACAAACAGGAATAAAGAGATTGCCACATTTTGTTTTCGGAAAACTATTATAACAAAAAATGAACTAACAATTGGGAAGAAACATGCCAACTTCGCCTATCTTAGTGAGCAGTTTGGAATTATTGGAACACGGCATACTCCACCTTCGCCTCGGCGATGGCAAGGATTTAAGGCTGGCTGTCATACATGCAGACAATTCAGTTGAACTTCTTTTGAAGGAGATTGCGCGAAATCGTAACATAAGAATAATCGATAGACGCGGTCAATCGATAGGGTACTATGATTGCATAAATGAATTACAGAACAGAGGCATATTAATTCCCGAACTTCCTGACATAGACCTGCTTCATACCGAAAGAAACTCCATCTATCACTTAGGAGGTCAACCCGATAGCAACAGAGCAGAATGGCTGGTTTTTGACGTTGCTCTTAATTTTGCAAAAAGGATTTGTAAAGATGAACTTGGATATGACATAACAAAGTTTTCAAAAAAATTTGACCACATTAACATGTTAAACGAAGAAACGGATTCTCGACGCAAAGCTATCGTTGAAAAATATCTTTCGGAAGCAGTGTGGGCGCATGACAATGGCAATTATAATGACTGTGTAATTGCCTCATATTCTGGAGTAGAAGCCTATCTTGGTAATGCAATACCTATGGATATACGCTCAAATCCAAGAATGATGGAGACGCTAGTTGATGATGGACTCATAACACCTGAAACACTGAAAAATTTCATGAAGATACGTGATATAAGAAATAAAGTTGTTCATGGTGTATCAAATTCATCAGAGAAAGATTCAGAGCTGGCGTTGAAGGTGTTCAAAACAATACTCTATGATATAGATTCGATGTTTGAGTAGAGTGATAGGATCTACGGATCCGGCATTTCATAAAGTCGTCTTAAAAAACTCTTCTGGCGGATAGCGTTCGTGATAAGTGTAGAATCTTCGTTTCCCTCGACGGGTCAGAATTGCTTTACTGCCTTTAGATAGTTTTCCCAATTCTCGCGCGAGTCTGGGATCACCAAAGTCGTAGCCTGCCTCTCGTAGCCTTGACTTCGTTTCGCCGAATGTTTTTCCTCCAGCAAAGAAACCTTGCCGATAAATTTCAATAATAATATCGCGAGGGGTCTTTCGAACTTCTTCTCTCCCAAATACTAATGCCACGTTTGTCTGCGTCAAGCTGTAGAAGAACGTCACATACGTATAGAAGTCGTTTTTTATGTCATTGCCCAGTGTCATCAAAGTTTCGAGGTACTTAACGTAAGCCGGTAAACACAGTCTCAGAGATAAGTCAGCCTGAATTGGTTCTGGAGGGGGGACGTCATGCGGTCCCGTATGGCTTCTTGTGAAATAGATACTCTTCAACAGGCTGCACAGGGTGTCTGCCTGTTCAATCTTTTTGCCTTCAAGTTCCTTTCGGAGCCTTCCGTTTCGATTGTCAAACTTCGGGTCTTTTGACAGGTCTTCCCATATTTTCGTCGAGTCTATCCTGTCTATCTCCTGTATCAGGTTTCTCACAATTCTTTCGCAAAAAATGCCGCTTGAAGTCATCGCGTTTCTCCAAGCCTTCCTTTCCATTTCGAGAAGAACGTGGATGTAGAAGAAAACAGGGCTCAGAAAGAAATACAGCTCTCGGGCTTTATTTATGTCGCCTTGAAGCAAGGCTTGAAAATAAGGGTCCGCTGAATTTTCCAGATTACTTCGACCTCCCATCATTTTATCCCAGTCATTAATAGTTTCTTTTAACTGTTCTACAAGCTGTTTTTCATCAATCGCCTCTCCGCAAGAGTATGTGTACAATGCTTCAAGCGATTCATAATGTTGTTTTTCTTTTCCGATAAGATCAGGGAGTTCAGCAGACATTTTCTAATCAGTCCAAAATACCCATTCGCCCTCTTCTTTTGTTCCTTTAATAGTCTTTCCTAATCTTCGTTTTAAAGCGATTAAAGCTGCCTGTTCTTTACCACTGATTGGCAATCCTTTTTCCATAAGGGCATTCAACACGTCTGGAACTTTTCTCTTGTTAGGCAGTTTGAAAAAGCCTCTATCGATTAATTCATCAATTTTGGGCGCAAACAATGCTTTTCTTGCTCCGCCTTTTTTCGTTTCGTGTTGGATTGTCTTGTTGTCAGGTTTCTTCCCCTCAGAAACTTTCGGATGAGTAGTCTTAACCCATTCAAAAGCCTCTTTGTATCTTTCCTTGACATCGGCAGAGGGACCTTCGTACTCTATCTCGGTCTCTCCTTTTTTTATTTTGAATCTTGACCTCTCATTCGACACTCTTTACCACTCAATTTGTTTGTTGCCCAGTCGCCAGTTCATTGATTATATGAAAAGTCTCGACTTTGGCTGAATCAACTAATTTGTATTCTCTATTCCTAAATTGCCCTTTCTTTCTAAATATTTCAGGGCGGTTTTCTAAATTTTTGGCTAAATTACCTAACGAGCCTATTCCATGGTCTGCTAAAGCTTCATTCAAGCCTGCCCACTTATTACCATACACCTCTTCATAGGCGGCCAGAAGCAATCTGGAAACCAAGACTTGATTTTCTTTATGACTCCCTTGCAAGGGCACAATATAGACTGGTTTCGTTTCTTCGAAGGAATACACATTTTTCAGTTTCTCTACAGACAAGTTGCATTTAGCGGCAAAGGCTTCAATTTTAGCTTCGAGTGACGTACTGCCTTTTTTCTTCTGTTTAGACGCTGTCTGGGCTGCGGTTTTTTCAACATAGCTTTCAGTAACGCTATCGGCAGACAAAAGCTTTGATAACACAATCTCAAAAGCCTTCAAACGATAAAATTCATCAACATCTTTAGTGATACCAATTGCGCGATGAAGCATAGCTTTTATTCTTTCATCATCAGCAATCTTGGTCATGCTAATCGAATGCATTATTTTAGGGAATTATCCTTATAAATTGAACGGTTCGGACAATACTTGGTAAATAAGCTGGAATTAACATGTTTATAGTCGTTTTATTGAAAAAATTTCATAATTGCTTTTTAATGTCTTTTTCTATTAATACGCGCCACAGGGAAAAAACTTGCAATAATGGTTATCAACCAGAAATTTTTTAACTGAATCAGTGTATATTGAAGCGAGGGGATAACTATTGAGTCATGAAAAAAAGAAAACGCCAAATGAACATACGCGTGTTTCAGTTCGTTTGGGTAATTTTGAAGTCAACCTCGAGGGAACACAGGAAAATGTTGAGGCGCTAATGGGAAAGCGCCTTTTTGAGTACATAAAAGGGCTTCAAGGACTTGCAGCAGATTTGCAAGTCGTAGAGGAACAAACGAAAGAAGAAACAAAGACAGGTGAAGAAGCGCCACCAACTGAATATCCTCCTCCTTTGGGCAAGCCTTCTACTCTAACTGAAGCGCTGATTAAATTAATGGTTGACACTGGATGGGGTAGCAAACCACGAACTCTTGGTGAGATAATGACCGCCTTAGAGACGAATGCAATATACTATAAGAATGCGGCTGTAGCAACTGTCTTGGTTCAATTAGTGAAGAAAGGAAAATTGCGCAGACTTGGTAGTCGCGGTAACTTCACTTATGTTGTGGCTTAATCGGATGGCTCATTCATGGGGGAAAGAGCCAAAAATATAGGAGATGAAGCCGAAAATAAAATATTCAATCTCCTTGATTCCCTCGGATACGAATTTCCTGACCTTAATGTTGAAGTTTATAACCTTGATGGTGTTGTAGGTTCGCCTCCAGATAGTCCTAAGGTTGGATTAGCAAGACCCCGATATTCTCCAAATGGACTTGCGGGATTAGAAGTAAAAGAGCCAAATGTAACCAAAGAAAAAGTCAATAAATTTCGAAAGAAAATCCTGAAATATAACAAAGAAAACTCCGAGAAACTAAGTGGTGGAATTTACATTGCTGACTGCAAAATCTCACAAAACATGATGAAATATATGAAAAGACGACATATTTGGGGTTGGGGACAAAAAAGGCTTAGATTATATAGCGAAAAAGCGAACATTTTCAAAACTTGTTTCAAGAAATCGTTTACAGCTGAAATTCCAATAGGGGCTCATACATCTTTCATTCGTGTTTCGACCTTGAATGCAAGACAAACGTTAAGATTCTCTGTTTTCTTTGACGATGAAACAAGAAAGTTGTCACCAAGTCTGTTAAATAAAATAATGTATAAAATCAAAGATAAGTCGCTGTCACCTTTGATTAATTTAGGGATAATACCTTTGAATGTATATTTCGAATTTTACTCAATTGGAGGGTTGGGAAAGCGTCTCAGGGAGGAGACCTACAAAACCGTTGCAGTACCTTGGAAAGACCAAGGAATTATTGTATTAATTGATAAAGACTCTTTTCGAGACTATCGAACATTTCCAACAGTCTAAATAATAAATTCAAGCTGTCCAGTTAATTTTTCTTGTATTGAAGCGGATCATCAAAAGCAGCAAGGTCGGAATACGTTTCTATTGAACGTTTGGCTGTAAACGGAAAAATTCTTATGATTCGGGGACTGGAATGGCGCGTCACTTCTATTCCTCTCGCGCAGTCACTTACGATACTTGTTGGCGAATGTACCCCAAGCACTGCAAAAAAGGCGCAGGTTCAAAAGCTTAATGCTTTTATATACTATTTCCTTGTATTTGCGGATATACTGGGATGAAAGTTGACCGCCGAATCCAAAGATGATAACAGCCTTGGTCTTGCTACGGATTATAAACCGCTTAAACTGGAAAAGGAAATTCGAGAGTTCTGGGAGAAAAACAAGATACGTGACAAGCTGGAACTCCGAGAAAAAGACAGTAAAGGCGTCTTAGGCTACGTTGAAGGACCACCCACCTTGAACGGTATTCCCCACATAGGTCACTCCAGAGGTCGCGTGATGAAAGACATCCGTTACAGGTGGAAGACCATGCAGGGCTATTACATGCCGTTTTGGGCGGGATGGGACTGTCAAGGCTTGCCCGTGGAGCTTGAAGTTGAGAAGCTTTTAGGCGTGAAGAACAAGCGGGAACTTCTGGAGCGCGTAGGAGCAGAACGCTTCATTGAAGAATGCAAGAAAGTCATCTTGAAATATCACCGCCTATGGCTGGAAGCCGACCGTCGCCTTGGGGTATTCATAAACCAGAAGAAAGCCTATTGGACTTACCTTGACGAGTACATTGAAAGAGAATGGCAGATCCTTAAGCGCGCTTGGGACCAGAACCTGCTGGAGGAAGGTCACTATGTTGTGGCGTACTGCCCAGGCTGCCAAACCAGTCTCAGCAGCGCTGAAGTAGGCTATGAAGGCAGCTACAAGGAAGTGGAAGACCCCTCCCTATACTTCAAATTCAAAGTAGCTGGCACCACGAACGAGTTCTTCCTCGTGTGGACAACCATGCCCTTCACCATAATAACCGACACTATGCTTGCGGTTCAGCCAGACGCCGAGTACGTCAAAGTAAAAGTCGGCGACGAAACATGGATCATGGTGAAGCAGCGGGTTGAGCCAGTCATGCAGGAACTCGCCATAGAAAAATACAAAGTCACCGAAACAATACCCGGCAACAAACTTGAAGGCACCAAGTACGATTACCCACTTAAAGACATAATCCCCAAACAAGCCGAACTTGAAACTAAACATGAGCTTGTGCACGCCGTCATAGGCGAAGACTTCGTAGACGTGGACACCGCAACCG
>CAZWPI010000080.1:0-7325 GCA_964636055.1 uncultured Candidatus Bathyarchaeia archaeon | reverse complement strand
GGCTCAGGGAACTGAACGAGCGCAAAGCAAGATTCACCGCAACGCTTGAGGAAATTGAGACCTCACTTAACGAGCTTGATAAGGTCCAGAACGAGCAGAAGGCACAACTTAAGAGCCTTGAGCGTACTCTTGAGCGAAGAACTGCCCAAAGAGAGGCTGTTGAAAAAGAAATTTCTGAAGCGGGAAAAATAGCGAATTCCGCAAAAGAAGCGGTAATAGAATTCGTTACCCAGCGGGAACTCGCCGAAACTGTGGCGTCTGAAGAAAAAGCGTTAAGAAGCATAGAGGAGCTTGGCGATTTAGGCGCAATCTCAGGCATTTATGGGCGATTGCGCAAGCTGATTAAAGTTGAAAAAACTTACAGGAAAGCGATAATGGCGGCTGCAGCCGGATGGCTTAACGCGTTAGTTGTGAAAGACATTGATTCCGCGTTTATGTGCATAGAAACCCTGAGAAGGATGAAGCTGGGAAGAATAAAGATTATCCCGCTTCAAGGGGCTTCGAATCCCAATTCGTTAAAAATGCCTCAAAGGCAGGGTGTTCGCGGCGCTGCTTCAGCCTTTGTTAAGTGCGCACGAACTTACGAACCCGCGGTTAACTACGTTTTTGGAGACACGTTAATCGTCTCTGGTGACAAGACCGGGTTTGCTCTCTCAAGTGAAGGCTATCGAGCTGTAACGGTCAACGGGAACCTTTATGAGGCTGGAGGAGCCTTCGAAAGCGGCTATTACAGGTCTCCTATAGACTTTTCAAAAATTATTCCCAGCGAAAACGCCATAAAAAGCCTTGATGAAGCGGTGAAAGCGCTCCAGCAACATCTTTCTCAAAGAGACAGCGACATGTCCGTTTTCGAAGAGGAGATTGAACGTACCAAAATCGAGATTGCGCGTTTGTCAGATTCCGTGGTTACTCTTGACAGGGAAATGGTCAGGGTTAAGCGGAACGTCAAGCGGACTCAAAGCAACGTTAAACGCTTGGAAAAGTACTGTGCGAAACTTGAAAAGGAAATAGAGAATGTAAAAGCCCAGATGGGATTATACAGGTCTGAAAGAAACGCTATTCAGAAAGAAGTTCAGAAGTTGCAAGCTGAGTTAGGCGAACTGAGGCAGAAAACTGATGTTAGTCACATTCAGGAGTTGGAGGTCAAGCGAGAAAAGCTTGCGGAGGAGATAATTGCTTTCAGGCAGAATCTAGGCACCGTCCAAACCAACATGTCTACACGCCAATCCCAATTTGACAATGTCCTGCGGGTTGGGTATCAAAACTCCAAGATTCAGCTTTCGAAGGTTAAGCAGCAACATAGGAAGGTGGAGAAGGAGGTAGCTGAAGCGCTTCAGGAGCGTGAATCTCTCAAGCAGGAAATTTCGGAGCTGGAAAAAAGCCGCGTTGAACTTTCTAAGGCGGTTTTTTCTGCGAGAGAAGAAGCCAAAAAGTTCACTACGCAGATAGACTCTATTGACGATGAGCTTCGGCTGCTTGACGCGGAATACGAGCAGGCTGAAATGCTTCTAAATCAGCTTCAGCTGAACGTTCAGACTTGTCAGTTGCGGCTTCAGCAGCATCAAAGTCAGCTTAGGCAATTCGGCTACGAGCAGCCTTTGGAAACAACGGAAAAGCAGGTTGCGGAAGCTGAAACTTCGATGAGGATGATGCAGTTTGAACTTGAAAGAATTGGCGCGGTGAATCAGCTTGCCTTGTCGCATTATGAGGAGCAGATTTCAAGATACAGAGAATTATCTCTGCGTTTGAATGAGCTTGAAAAAGAAAAGCAAGCTATAGTGCAGTTTATGGATGAAATTGAAGCCAAGAAACGCAAGGTTTTCATGGATGCGTTTGAAAAAATCAACCTGAGCCTTCAGACTTACTTCTCGAAGCTAACTGGAGGCGGCAGTGCGGTTTTACAGCTTGAAAACCCTGAGGAGCCTTTCCACGGCGGCATAGACATGCTCGTGCAGTTCCCAAACAAGCCGTCAATAGTTGTTAGCGGCGCTAGTGGTGGCGAACGCTCTGTTTCGGCTGTCGCCTTCATATTCGCCTTGAAAGAGTTCACGCCTACATCATTTTACATTCTCGACGAGATTGATGCGCATTTAGACGCTTTTCACGTTTCGAAGCTTGCCGATTTGCTTCTTGAAGAGGCTGGAAAAATCCAGTTCATAGTGATCACTTTAAAGCCTGAGATAGTGAATAAAGCTCAAAAAGTCTACGGAGTGTATGAGCGTAACGGCGTTTCCAACGTCATATCCGCCAAGTTCTTGGAGGCGACTAGCTGAATGTCAACAACCATAAGAAAGCCCTTTTACCTGAGACCTCCATGGAACATTCTCTTTGAACTCAACAAGCTTGAAAAGCTCAAGCCTTGGAACGTGAACATCGCTTACCTGCTCAGGTCGTTCCTTTCGGAGATGGAGCGGTCGGGAAAGGTGGATTTCAGAGCTTCAGGTGTTGCGCTGGACTCTTCTGCGCTTATCTACTTGATGAAGTCTAAGCTTCTGCTTACTCTGCAGGAGCCACCAGCACCGCCGAAACCTCCTCCAGATTTTATTCCACCGCCGCTGTTTTTGCCTTTGAGGTACGAGTTGACCTCAACGACGATTCAGCATTTGTTGGATGTGCTAGATGATGTGCTGAAAGGTGAGAAGCTGCATCGCCTGGACAGAGTTGTTGTGCAGCCTGTTCTTCCGGCGTTTTCAGATATTTTGCCTCAGTTTGACGCGTTTTTGGCGGAAATTGAGTTGCAGATGGAGAAGTTGTACGCGCTTCTGTGTGAGAAAGTTAAGGGCGCGGGAATTGTCGAGTTTTCAACTCTTATAAAAGGGACTGCTCGAATGGAGGCGGTGCAAACGTTTATTCTGCTTTTGTTTCTTGCGCAGGATGGGAAAGTGAGTTTGTGGCAGAATGAGGAAACAGAGGAATTATACATAGCTGTGGGGAACTTGGATGTTGCAAAGAACCAAAGAACGGTCAGCTAGCGTGAAGGCTGAGGCTAAGCAGGGGCAAGACGCGGAGAAAATGCAGAGTTGCTTACGGTTGTTGGAGGCAGCCCTGTACGTTGCGGGTCGTCCTTTGAACCTTAACGAGTTGTGTTCGGTTTTGAACACTCGGTCGAAAAAGAAAACCAAAAAATACACTAAAACGCTCATGCAGGAGTATTCAGCGCGGAACACCGCACTTGAGATATTGGAGCTGAAGGATGAGCGCTACGTTTTGCAGTTAAAAGCGGATTTCACGCCATTAGTAAAGAAGCTTGTCAACAGACCCTTGCTTTCTTCTGGACCGTTGAAGACGCTTTCTTACATTGCGTACAGGCAACCTGTCTCGCAGAAAAGAGTAATCGAAGTACGTGGTCAGCACGCGTATGGGCATGTAAAGCTTCTCAGGGACATGGGGTTGGTTGCGGCTGAACGCGCTGGACGCTCAATGACCCTCAGGACAACTGACTATTTCGCGGACTATTTCGGGTTAACCCACGACACCGCAACCATGAAGAGAGAGCTAAAACGCATATTCGGCGAAGCCATAAAAGAAGAGAGCTAACCCTGAAAAGCGCTTAGACCAGCGCAGGCTAGCTGCTCGGAGACGACTACCCCTCCCTTTAAATAGAAACTGTACATAGTTCAGGAAGAGAACCCTCTATAGGTTTCCGCATGCTATTTCTATTAGACGCTAAATAGGCATTTTGTCAAGAAACGCAATCGATAGCCCTTGGAGTCATTTGTTGTAGACTGTTTTTTTAAAAGCTTGATGTTGAGAGTTTAATTAAGGGCTTGTCGTAATAGTTATGTTGGGCATCTTTTACAGGTGTCTCCGTGAACTTGAGGTTAGAACCAACTTGCCCGTTAACAGACTGCTCGAAAAGGCTAAACGGCTCGTGGAAAGCCGCAGAGTCGAACCGTTAGGCCAGGGAGTTTACAACGTCATCGGAGACCACGGAACCTACACGGTGGCTCAAGACCACACTGGAAAGTGGAGCTGCACCTGCCCAGGTTTCCTGAGCAAAACAAAATGCTCGCACGTAGCAGCAGTAATGCTCCTGACAAAGGTGAAAAGAAGGAAGAAGCCGAAGCAAAGCTAAGTTCTAAACAGGTGCGTGTAAAATTAGGGGTTTGTTGAGTTTGTTGGAATCAGCACGGGAGTGCCATCCGTGCCGACCAGCAGTATGTCTATGTCAGGCGCTATTTTCTGTAACGTTTGAACCCACAGGTAGATTTCGGCGATTCTCGTTTCGTTTCCGCTCTGACCAACTGGCTCTAAAATTAGTTCAATCGCTTGTTTTGTAGCGTTAGCCTCTATCACCTTGGCTTCGGCTTCACCTGAAGCTTTAATGATTACCTCCTGAGCAGTAGCGTTAGCCAACACCAATATTCGCTGTCTCTCAAAGTCTGCCTGAATCTTCTGCTGTTCAGCCACTAGCTTATCCTCAATAGCTGACGTGTACTTCGCTGGATAACCGATGTTCCGCAAGTCAAACTCGAACCGTGCCAATGCTCCAGCCAAAGAGGGCTCTGTCGTCACTTCTTGCCGCACAGCGCTTTCTATCTCATTTCTTACAACGTCCCTAAACTCTATTGTCTGCAACGCCGTGAAGTTCTTAGTCACCAGCCGTATTGTCTCAGCCATTATCGATTCGATAGCCGCTTCTTTATAGTTCAATCGCGGATAGTTTTGGTAAAGAGTTCTCAGCTTATCAGGATCTAAAGACCACCTCAGCAGGATTTGAATCTGCATCTCCAACTGGTCTGAAGAGAAACAGGCGATTGTGTCTTCAAAAGAGTCAGTGGCATAGTACACGTCAACAGCCGTAACCCAAGGCGCCTTTACAACGTAGGTCGGTCCCACTATGGGGTCGCTTGTTGACTTCGTAAGCGGATCAACGAGCAGCACGGCATGCCCCACACCGACTGAGATTACCATGGTTAAACCAAACATAACCGATACTAATAGAATCAGTATCAGGGCAAATACGAGACCTGTGATTTTTCGAGATGGTTTCCAATTAACTTCTCTCTGTTCCGTTTTTTCACCTCCTCAAAGCACGTTTTCTTTTCCATCGTGAGATATACTGGCAAATCTATATGGAGTTTGTCCCATTTTTATGAGAGCAATTCCTAAAAATGTTTATTAGATTGAGAATATTTCTCATATTTGGGGATGCGATGGATAAGAAAAACGAAGCCATAATAAGGATTTTAAGCAGAAAAGCAGGCTTATCAAGCAGAACTCTCTCAAAAATGCTCAAAATACCCATATCCACCGTGCACAGACGTGTTAAGAAATTAGAACACGATGGCGTAATCGAAGGCTACAAAGCCATAGTCAACTTCGACAAAACATCTTGGCCCATAGGTGCATTGCTGATGGTAAATTTGGCTGAAGTGATTCCGGGAAAAGGACACATCCCAAAGAAGGATGTTATGCGGTCTTTAAGTCGTTTCAACGAGATTGAGGAGATAATTGAGGTTCAGGCAGCTGATTTCGACTTAATGGTGAAAGCTAGATTCGCAAACCTTAGGGAGCAATCTGATTTTGTCGAAGAGCTACGATGCGTAGACGGCATAGAGGAAATATCATCCGCTATAATTATTGAAGAAAAAATTCTGCCTGTCCCACAAATATTCGGCTAATTCTGATGTTGCGCAGCGAGTCAGTGCCCATGGACATGCATTTTATTGCAGAGAATGTTAAAAATTAATTAGCAAGTTAAGCGCTACCAAAGTTCGGTGTGAAAGAGTGAACGGAAAAGCCGTAATCCTGATGGGTTCAGAGAGGGATTTGGAGTTTTGCCGTCAAATAGCAAAATACCTGAAACTTTTAGGCGTAGAATACGCTTTCCGCGTTGCTTCCGCGCATAAAACTCCCGAACAAGTGCTTGAAATCCTGAAAGAATTCGAGAAAGAAAAAATCGTTTACATAACCGTTGCCGGGCGGTCTAACGCGTTAAGCGCTTTCGTCGACGCCAACACTTCAAAGCCTGTTATCGCGTGCCCGCCTTACTCGGAAAAATATGGCGGAGCAGACATCTACTCGTCGCTCAGAGTACCCAGCGGCATAGGCTCCACCGTGACTATTGAGCCTGAAGGCGCGGCTATCGCTGCGGCAAAGATTCTCGCGTTAGACGATGAGGCGCTGGCTGAAAGCGTGAAAGACTACCAGTCGGCAAAAAAGAGCACTGTTGAAAAAGCTAATGATGCAGTGAAAAAGCTGAAATAGCAAGCGCCAAATGGCTCGGGCTGAAAAAGCGATATAAGCTTATGTGGAATATTCTGTTAAGAATTGAAGTGTAAATCATGGGCAGCGTAAAAGACCTTGAAGTGATAGAAAAGCCGACAACAGACACGATGGGCGTAGGCAGGTTCCACTTTTCCGATCGCTACTCGGTTTTTGACTGGGGCGAAATGCCCGACCACATCCCCGGCAAAGGCGCGGCGCTGTGCCTCATGGGCGCCTACTGCTTCGAAAAACTCGAAGAAACAGGAGCCAAAACCCACTACAGGGGCTTAGTGGACAAGACCGGGAAGCTTGTCACCTTTAAGGAGCTCAGGCAGCCTACCAGCACCATGGAAGTCAACCTCGTCAACGTCTACAAACCCGAAACCCGCACCGCACAGGGAAAAGTCGAGTACGACTACAGCATGTACACTCCCAGCCTGAAAAACTGCCTAATCCCGCTTGAGATAATCTACAGGAACGGTTTGCCCGAAGGCTCCTCAGTCTTCAAACGCCTCGAACAGGGAAAAATCACCGCGAAAGACTTGGGGTTGGACCACACGCCGAAGCCCGGCGAACGCTTGGCAAAGCCCATATTCGATGTCAGCACCAAACTTGAAGCGACAGACCGCTACGTCACTTGGGAAGAAGCCAAAAAAATCGCGGGCATAACCAACATCGAATTAATCGCGGTGAAAACCATTCTCGCAAAAGTCGACGACGCCATAACTGAGATGGCTTGCCACGCGCAACTGGAAAATGAGGATGGCAAAATCGAGTTAGCCTTCGACAGCCAGAGAAAACTCATGGTCGTCGACGTTGTGGGCACGCTGGACGAGTGCAGGTTCACCTACGACGGCGTGCACGTAAGCAAAGAGGTCGCGAGGCAATTCTACAGGAAAACAGGTTGGTACAGCGACGTGGAAGACGCCAAGAAAACAGCGGAAGCCCAAGGCGTCCGAGACTGGAAGGCGTTGTGCAAGTCGCAGCCTCCGAAGCTTGACGCACAATTAAAAGCCATTATCAGCGGAATGTACAAGGCGGCTGCCAACGAACTTACACGCCGCAGGCTATTCGACGCGCCGTCGCTTGCGGAAATAATTAAGAAATACAGAGAA
>CAZWPI010000079.1:4916-7347 GCA_964636055.1 uncultured Candidatus Bathyarchaeia archaeon | reverse complement strand
AGATAATGAGCACAAACTTACATCAAAAAGCCATACGCTCCAGAATTATTCGGAAGATGCTCAGCTAACATCTTGGAGCCAGTTCTTGTGTGTAAACTTGTTAGAATACGTGTTCTAAGAATTGGACTTATAAGTTCTTCATTGGCACTATTATATGCGAGGCGGCTCGCCTGTTAAACGTGGACGATGAAACTAAGCTTGAGTATGCGCTTCGAGGCAAAGCGTGGAAAGTCTACTGGTTCTTGCTTAAGACAGGTGACGCCGTTAGCGTGCGGGAAGTCCAGCGTGCCCTGCGCTTCAGCAGCCCAAGCGTGGCGCACCACCATCTTGAACAGCTCCGCGAGTTGGGGTTGGTTGAGAAGCAGGAAATCGGCGGTCATTATGTGCTGGTGGGCGAAGTGAAAATCGGCGTGCTCCGCCACTACGTGAAACTGGGCAAACTGCTGTTTCCAAGATACTTTTTCTACGCCCTTTTCTCAACCGTTTTCTACGTGGCTTATCTCCTGTTTCTGGTGCAGGATTTTTTCATGCGCGAGAACCTGTTCATCACCGTGTTTGGCGCCATCGTCTGCATCATATTATGGTACGAGACGTATCGCGTGTGGTCTATGCGACCGTTCTAATTTTTGGAACAGAGTGTTCTATTGCTTAGGATAATATCCCACGGCGCCATACGCTTATAGCAGGTGAACAGAGTGGTTCAGAAGGAAGTCAGGAAAAAAACGCAGGTTTACGGAACCATCGCAATTCTCTCAGCCATAGTGCTAGTTGCGCTAATCTACGTTCTTGGCGCATCACCAGTGATATTCCCACCGACTGAGACACCTTCCGTTTCAGCCATGAAAACTTTTTCGTCATACAACGACCTCAGACAGTACCTAGTTGATAACTCGCAGGGGTCTTCCAATTACCGTGGAGGACCGTTGGACTCAAAGTTTTTCGGTGAACCAACTCCAGTGCCGGCGCCAATGTCTGCTGACTCAGGATCTGCAGAAATCGCCCAGAGCGATTCCTATTCAACTACGAACGTACAGGTCGCTGGGGTTGACGAAGCAGATATTGTGAAAACCGACGGTGTATACATTTACACAATATCCAGCGCTACATCCGGCGTCTACTACACCAGCTACTACGGCACCGCCACGGATACTGCAATTTACATCATAAAGGCTGACCCACATGATCCCCGAGTTGTGTCGAAAATAGTTCTTGGCAATGACACGGTTCCTGCTGGGCTGTTTCTTAGCCAAGACGGCAATAGACTTGTCGTTTTAGCAAGTCGGTACCAAATATATGACTACGCTTCTTCCCGCTCGGATTCTGCGATGCTTATGCCGTATCAAAGCGACGTTTACACTTTCATTAACGTCTATGACGTTTCAGACAAGGCTGAGCCTGTGCTCGCCAGGAACTTCACCATAAGCGGAAGCTACTTCAACTCCAGGATGATAGGCAACTACGTTTACGCGGTTATCAGCCAACCAGCAAACGTGGTTAATGAGGCGGTTGCGCTTCCAAAAGTCTATGAAGAGACAAAGATGTCTGATGTTGCGCCGTCGAGGATTTACTATACTGATGTGGTGGAACCCACCTACTTTACTTTCACCACTTTCATCGGCCTTAACATCTTGGATGACGCGCAGCAGCCCACGAACATGACCATAATGATGGGTGGCACTAGCACCATGTACGTTTCCACGGGCAACATGTATGTGACTTATCCGACTTGGAGCGATGGTCAGTACACCTCAATCTACCGAGTAGGCATAAACGGAGATTCATTGGTCTTTGAAGCTAAAGGCAGCGTTCCAGGCTACGTTCTTAACCAGTACTCTATGGACGAGTACAACGAAAATTTCAGGGTAGCCACGACTTGGCAAAAAACGACGCAGATGAACAACGTTTACGTGCTGAACATGAACCTATCGCTGGTGGGAAAACTGGAAAACCTAGCGGAGGGTGAAAGAATATACTCTGCCAGGTTCATGGGCGACAAGGCTTACTTGGTCACTTTCAGGCAGATGGACCCGTTCTTTGTGCTGGACTTGAGCAATCCGGCAGAGCCAAGAGTGGCGGGTGAACTGAAGATTCCAGGATACTCCAGCTACCTTCATCCCTTTGACGAGGACCATGTGATTGGGTTGGGCATGGAGAACAACACGGTGAAGCTGTCGCTTTTCGATGTCACGAACGTTAATGCTCCAACAGAAATAGCAAAGTACACCGTTCAAGGCGATTACACATACTCAGACGCACTTAACGAGCCGAAAGCCTTCCTGTTCGACAAGCAGAAGGAGCTGCTGGTCATTCCAGTGTCGATTACACAGTATGGCGTGATTAGCGGTGGTGGCGTAGTTCCTCCAAGCGGCAATGAAAGTGGCGTAGCTTCCACGGCTGCTATGCAAGGCAGCTACTGGCAAGGCGCATACGT
>CAZWPI010000079.1:1329-4816 GCA_964636055.1 uncultured Candidatus Bathyarchaeia archaeon | reverse complement strand
AAAATCGCTGGTGCCACCGCGGAATAGGAGATGTTTTAGAGCGGTGTGAGGGGCTGGGAAGAGGTCGCCCCTTTTCCCAGAATGGACTGGGCGGGATTCGAATTCGCGAGCCGAGTGCGTTTTGCGCTGGGCTTCCCGCGGCCTCCACGATGCCAACGTGGCGATCGTACCAGACTGATCTACCAGCCCTCAAACACAGTAAGCATAAACAAAAACCATTTAAGCATTATGCATCGCTCAAGATGAGATTGTTTTAACTACTGGCTTGAATTCTGTCTGTCTGTTTTCGGCAGCTACTGCAGTTATAGGTTGTTTTGGAGCATGACTGGTGGCTGTTGTTTCCTTTTTATAGAAAGTTTTATATATTTTAAGGTTGGATAAACCATCCTACAATTTGGATGGGGAGAATGGAAAAAATGGCAAATAAGAAAATAATTGCAGTTGCTTTATCGTTAATAATCATTTTCGGAGTAACAGGTGTTGTTGTTTGGCAACAATTCAACATATCCCAAGGAAACTCTGGCACAGTAAGCGTCATTGATGACGCCGGAAAAAACGTCACCATAACGAGCTATCCAGACAGGATAGTATCTTTGGCACCCAGCACCACCGAGATACTCTTCGGTTTAGGACTATCTGACAAGATTGTAGGAACAGTGAGTTACTCAGGATACGCCGCAGACATTCAAAACACTATTGAAGCCAAGAACATAACAGTAGTGGGCACTTTTAACAAGGTTAACGTTGAATTGGTAACAGGCTTACAGCCTGACTTGATCGTAGCCTCTGGCGCATACCAGCAGTCACTGGCTGAAAAATTCACAGAACAAGGAAAAACGGTCGTGATGCTAAATCCCACCGAGTTCTCTGGAATACTCGCAGACATCACGCTGCTTGGAAAAGTCACTGGGCAAAACGCAAACGCAACAGCCCTCGTCGGCGGCATGCAAAGCAAAGTCCAAGAAATCACGGCCAAAACAAGCGGCTTGGATAAGCCAAGCGTCTACGTTGAATACTATGTGGATAAAAACGGTTACTCAAGCTACGGCGCAAACTCGTACATAAACGAGCTAATCGCCATGGCTGGCGGAGTCAACGTCTTTGCAGGCTTCCAAGGTCAGTACGTCACGACATCAACTGAAGAAGTGCTCAAAGCAAACCCCGCAATCATCGTGATCTCCAAAGGAGTCATGTCCAGCCTCAGCGGCATCACACCAGACTCAATCAAAGCGCGGCAAAGCTGGAACAACATAGACGCGGTAAAAAATAACAAGATATACGAAGTTGACGAAGCGCTCATAACAATCTGGGGACCAAGAATCGTTAACGGTCTAGAAGAACTGGCGCAGGTGATTCACCCAGATGTTTTCAACGCAACCACGCTCGGCACCTGATCACTCGTTGAGTCTGCAAACGCACCTTCACTTTTCCAGAGGAATTTGACAGATGGAGGCAGCAGCTCTTTTTTCCGGCGGCAAAGACTCGATCTACGCTATTTACTTGGCTGAAAAGCAAGGATACAAAGTTGATCATTTGATATGTCTAATTCCGAGTCTTCCGTGGCCTTCGCCACACGCTACGAATGTTCAATGCCTAACCATGCTGGCAGACTCGATGAAGAAACATCTTGCCATTATTGACTATAGACAAGGTGAAGAAGGCCTAGTTCAGGAACTTAAACGTCTCAAAATAGATGCCCTGATTGCTGGAGACATCGCTGTGGAGCAGCATATAAAGCATCTTAAGAAGGTCTGCAGCAGTGCTGGCGTGAACCTGCTGGAACCTCTCTTCGGTATGAACAGTCGTGTCCTTTTACAGGAGATGCTGAGTTTAGGTTTCAAAGCGATGATAGTAGGCGTTGACGTCCAACGCGTTGATGAAAAGTGGTTAGGATTCATATTGAGTGCAGAGACCGCAAAACTTTTTCTCGACCAAAATAAAAACATAGATCCACTTGGCGAGAATGGAGAGTACCACACTATAGTTATCGAGTGCCCACTCTACTCGAAACCTTCAAACCAGCTATTTCCAAAAGAATCAATGGAGAAAAGTTAAGATACGCTATTATATCTCTCACGTAACAATTCCTTCTAAAAAATGGTTAACACTGATGGAAGAACAAGTTGGAGAGAACGCGGAAAATTGAAGACACGGAGAGCATCTGTAACCATGGGCGACGCTGAAAAAGCGTATTCCAAACGATTCGCCCGATGGAAAATAATCATCGCGCTGCTAATCGTGGCGCTAATACTGACAATAGCCATCGCCGCAGCAATAGGACCAGTCCAAATCTCACCATTAGACGTCTACAAAATAATTCTCCAAAAAATACCTCTTGTAGGCGGCGCAATCAAAGTTGATACATCACCTATTAACCAAGAAATAATACTGCTAGTAAGATTGCCCCGCGTGTTGGCGGCGGCACTCGTTGGAGTCGCCCTTTCCAGCTCAGGAGCCGTTTTACAGGGGCTGCTTCGAAATCCAATCGCTGACCCCTTCATCATAGGCATATCCGCTGGTGCTAGTCTGGGCGCAGCCGTCGCGATGGTAACGGGCATTGGATCTTCCATTTTTGGGCTTCTGTACTCAGTTCCAATTGCAGCATTCATAAGCGCTGTAGGCACAGTTTTCCTGATCTACAACCTGTCAAGGATTGGCGGATCTATGTCAATGCTGACTTTACTTTTGATCGGTGTTGCAATCACTAGCCTTTTTTCCGCGTTGGTATACTTGATTATGCTAATAACTAATGCACAGGCACAAGGCATCTTGTTTTGGATGTTCGGAAGCCTCACTATGGCTAGCTGGAATTACGTCTATATGGCTTTTCCCTTCATCATTGCTGGCCTAGCAGTGATCCTATATTTTGCCAGAGACTTGAATCCCATCGCTCTCGGTGAAGAACAAGCACACCATCTTGGCGTAGACACTGAAATGCTGAAGAAAATCCTGCTTGCATGCGTATCCTTGGTAACTGCAGCGGCAGTTTCCATTAGCGGCATTATCGGCTTCATCGGCTTAATCATCCCCCACATAATGAGACTTCTGGTAGGCCCAGATCACCGAATGCTGATACCCTCATCCGCGCTGGCTGGAGCAATTGTGCTGATTTTATGTGATACGTTAGCACGTACAGTCATGAGTCCCTCTGAAGTGCCAGTTGGCATAATAACTGCGATTTTAGGCTGCCCATTTTTCATTTACTTGTTGTTACGTACCAGAAGGGGCTCTTGGCTTAGTCGAAGATAAGCCGAGGTTTCTTGTACATGCCTTGTCAGATAACCTTGCAATTTGCTAACGTTAATCATATGATGTTCTGAATCCCGCCCGCCCACCAGTTTTGGCAAAAGCGACTTTAGTCGGGCTTCTTTATACTGGAAAAGGTTGCAACGGGTTAAACGAGTCTGGCATAAAGGAAAATTAAAAATCGTACCTACGTTTCCGGTGGTTGATCATCTACAGAATCGTCATATACAGAATCCTCAAC
>CAZWPI010000079.1:0-1229 GCA_964636055.1 uncultured Candidatus Bathyarchaeia archaeon | reverse complement strand
GAATCCTCAACCGCGAAATCTGTTTGCTTTCTTTTCCTTTTCCTGCGCACTATAACAGCGATTACGGATACAGCTATAATAACTGCGACCGCGGCAATTGCCAAGTATACTAGCAGCGTTTGCTGTTGTGCGTTCTGTTCAGTGTATAGTTGCTCTGCTGCTTCTGCCTGCTCTAGGTAATTGGAAGCATTCTGTAAACTTGATATTGCTTCAGCCCATTTCTCTTGACTCGCTGACATAATCGACTGTGAATATTCGGTTTTTGCCTTGTCCAAGAGAGATTGAGCTTCAGAACCTTGATATGTAGCGTTAATAGCCCTACTCATGTTGTTAGCCACTTGAGGTAGTAACTCGTTGAAGATTTTTGAATTGGAATCTAGAATTTGCAGTGTTAGAGTCGGAGAGTCCCAAGAAAAAGCTACAGAAGATGACCCCTCTGTCCCATCTATGCCAATGAAATAACTGTGCGCACCAGCACTTACATTTGCTGAAATTTGAATCGCCATTGGATCAAACACTTGGACCCCGTAACCTGGAACAACCACAGGGTTAGAGGATAAGTCAAGACCGACAAACTTGTCTGCAGACATCCAGTCAAAATGTATGCCCACGTAATAAATTGTGAGTTGATCAGAGGAATTACTTGTTAAAATTAGTTGGATAGTTGCGGTGTCGCCTTGATAATGTACTTCGGTCGTCCATTTCGGCGATACTGAAACATCGCCTGAGTTAAGGGCAGACACGAAACCAACGTTGAGAATGCAGATAATGCCGATAGATATAGCGATTAGCCTGAGTGGAAATGCCTTCATTTGATCTCCCCTGATATGTTGTTCATAAACGTGCCTAATAATGTTTTAGGATTATCCTTCTTTTTTGGGCTAAAGACCGCCGTTAGTTGCTGCACGGTTTCCACATGATAGACTACGGCTTGTCGGCGTGGAATTGTCGTGGGCAAATTTTAATAGCACATAATAGAAAGTAAAAGGCAAGTTTTAGGTGGCGAGGCTTCAATGGGTAACAAAGGAAGGGGAACCATATTCAGGATTAAAGGCTCAAAATACCTGCTTTACTTGCCTGTACGGGTGGTGGATGACAGCATGTTTCCCTTCAAATGTGATAAATCAATGCTTGTGCGAGTGAGTTTCAAGCCTGGTGGGGACCAGCTTATTGTAGAAAAATGGACAGAAACGGAAAGCCTGTAGGCTTAGAAGCTTAAACCCCAACAT
>CAZWPI010000078.1:3778-7379 GCA_964636055.1 uncultured Candidatus Bathyarchaeia archaeon | reverse complement strand
TTCGGTCATCTTATTCTTCTCCTTTTTATTGCTGCTACGCCGTGCGGTTCTTTGCTGTTGTCCTCGCGTATCGTTCTGCCCGTGTAATGCAGGAAAACGTCCTCAAGGTTTGGTTCACGCAGCGATATGGATTCAATGAAAATCTTGTTCTGCGTTGCCGTGTCCACTATTCTCGGCAGCATGCTTTTCCCGTTTTTCACCGTCACCTCAACGGTTCCGTTGACGATGTGGTTGTGCGTTAGCCCCATTTTTTCAGTAACCAGCGACAAGACAGCGTCAGGATTGTTCGCTTTGATGATGACCACGTCGCCTTCAAGTGTTTCCTTCAGTTTAGATGGCGTGTCAAGAGTTATGATTTTGCCGTAGTCCATTATGGCTATGCGGTCAGAAAGCCTGTCCGCCTCATCCATGTAATGCGTCGTCAAGACAACGGTTATGTCGTGGGTTTCCTTCAACTCGCGAATGTACTTCCACACGTGATCTCTTGTCTGCGGGTCAAGCCCAATCGTCGGCTCATCTAGAAAAAGCACTTTGGGATAATGAATGAGTCCGCGTGCAAGTTCCAGCCTTCGGCGCATGCCTCCTGAGTAGGTGCGCATAAGGTCATCCGCTCTGTCCTCCAGCTCCACGAGTTTCAGGACGCTGTTGATGCGGTTTTTCTGCTCGCTTGCGGGAACCCCGTAAAGATTCGCGTGCATGAAAAGGTTCTCTCGCCCAGTCAGCCTATCGTCGATGCTTGGGTCTTGAAAGACTATGCCTATCGACCTGCGCACCTGCATGGCTTCCTTGACGATGTCGAAGCCGTTGACTTTCGCGGTGCCAGAAGTAGGCTTTAGGATGGTGCACAGCATCGAGATGGTGGTTGTTTTTCCGGCGCCGTTGGGTCCGAGCAAACCGAAAATCTCGCCTGACTCGACGCTGATGTCGAGTTTGTCAACTGCTGTGAGCCCGTTGAACGATTTTGTAAGTTTGAAGGTTTCGATAACGCTGGTCATGGCTGGTCATCGATTTTCTCAGCTAGATAGCAGAGTTGCATGGACTCCGATTTAAGGTTATTTGGTGGCAACGGGCTTTTTCACAAGTAGAATGGGAAGCCACCGCAGCCTGAACGCGTCGTGAAAAGCGTCCACGCTAGGCTTAAATATCGTTCTCTGTTTTATTGCAGTTGAGGGGTTGTTAACCATGAATAGTGCCATAGCTGTTGAACTGAAAGACGTTGTGAAACGCTACCACGAGATTTTAGCTGTGAACCAGCTTGATTTAAGCATAAACACGGGCGAAATCTTCGGTCTCTTGGGACCAAACGGTTCCGGCAAGTCCACCACTCTTAAAATGCTTCTAGGCTTGGTTACACCCGACTCGGGATCAATAATCGTCTTGGGGAATGACGTTCAACAAGACCCCGTAACCGTGAAGCAGCAGGTAGGGTATGTTCCTGAGTCTCCGCGGCTTTATGAGTTCTTAACCGGAATCGAATACTTGGATTTCATAGGCGACATATACGGCATGCAGGCGGAAGAGAAGAAGAGCAGAATCACCGAGTACTTGAAGGCGCTTCAGCTTGAAGGACGCGAAGGCGACATGATAAACGGCTACTCGGATGGAATGAAGCAGAAAATCGCTTTGATCTCAGCGTTTCTGCATCGACCGAAGCTGCTGATTCTGGATGAGCCGTTAAGCGCTTTGGACCCGCGGTCGGCACGCATAATCAAGGATTTTCTGCATCAGCTGAAAGCGCAAGGCGTAACCACCATCATGTCTACCCACGTGTTAGAGATAGCTCAGGCGGTATGCGACCGCATAGGCATCATGTACCAAGGAAAAATCCTCGCGTTGGGCAACATGAAAGAGCTGAGGCAGATGGCGAAACTGCCCGACTCTGGTTTAGAGGATATCTTCTTGAAGTTAACTGGCACAGATGACATAAGAGCCGTGGTTGAGGCACTCGTGAAATGAATTGGAAGAACGTCCTCAACCTGATGCAGGTTGAAAGGAAATCTGGCAGGCTCATAAGAGGACAGAAACGCACAAAGTACCGTGAGAACCGTTTTCTGGCTTACTGGCCTTACTGGCTTGCCTTAGCCGTAGGCTTGGCAGGTGGCGTGTTGACTGGCATAATCTACAACTTTGCCACAACGGCTGACCCTGAACTCCTCAACCTTTTCCAAGAGGGCACGCTGAGCGTTTTCTTCTCGTTGCCAACCCTCGTTTTGGTTTACAGTTTGGTCTTCACTATGATGCAGCAGATTCGACTCAGCGGCGTCAAAACTTCAACTCAGGTGCCTTATTGGCTGCCTATAACATGGCAGGAACACACATTGGCATCCATCTTGGCTAGCTTAATGGGCTTTCCATTAGCCTCAGTGGTGTTTATCACCTCAATTATCACCGTGTTCTCGGTGTTCATTGGCCAAATTCTTATCGCTGTGCTGACCTCACTTGCCGTATTCGCCGCTGCTTTCATGGCAAGCGCCACCACAGAAATCCTGAGAATTTTGCAGGTGAGGTTCATCGGCGCCGTCTATAAGTCGTCGGGTAGAGCAGCGGTGTGGGTGAGGTTTGCGGGTTCACTGATATTCTTCATCTTATTTTACATAGGATATTTCTACGTGACTTCAGGAGGCGCTGTAACCGTCATTCAAACAATTGCTTCAGCGCAGACGGCAGCTTGGTTTGTTCCCTTCGTGTGGCTAGGCATAGGTCTTTACTATTTCACCTATTTCACAGCGGCTAACTTGCTGCTAGGCTTCACATTCATTGGACTTTCCATATTGTTTATCGTTGGCTTGTTTTTCCTCGCCACTTGGCTGAACAGGCGATTCGGACTGTATGAGCCGCCGGCGATAACGATTTCTCGCGGAGTTTACGCTCCCAGAACTGGTTTCTTAGGCAAACTTGGTTTTTCCACGGTTGAAGCAGCGTTGATCAGAAAGGATTTGAAGGCGTTCACGCGCCGAAGGGAGCTGATGACCATCTTCATAGTTCCCATTATCATAGTCATATTGCCAATAATGCAGTCGCTAAGCCAAACAAACGCCGGAGTTCCTTACGAGCTGTCGCTTTACTTGATCGCCGTGACTTTTCTTCTTCCCGCCTCGGTCATGGCCATAAGCTTGGGCAACTTTATGATAGGCGAAGAGGGTCAAGCTGTTTGGCGAGTTTACGCTTCCCCAATTTCAGCTAAAAACCTGGTGAAGAGCAAGTATTCTTTCATGATTCTATTTGCCCTAATTGTCTTGGCGATCACGGGAACGTTTGGAACTCTCGTTTTTCATCCGTCCTTACGAGCTGTTATCGTGGCTTCTTTTGAAGCAGTTTTCTTAGTGTTCGCTCTGGGAGCAATTTCGTTGTTAAACGGCATAAAGGGCGCTGACTTCACCGAAACGCCAAGGGTGAGAATGATACGGCAATCATGGGCTTTGACCAACATAGGTGCGTGCGCACTAGCAGGCGTTGCGATGATGGCTCCGTTTTTCCCCTACGTGCTGTCGTCCATGCTCTCATCCTTCATACCTGACTTAGCAGGTCGCCCACTTTTGGATCCTTATCAGGCACTTATCATAAGCGGCATCATAGCGGTTGTTCTAACCATAATCTTCTA
>CAZWPI010000078.1:0-3678 GCA_964636055.1 uncultured Candidatus Bathyarchaeia archaeon | reverse complement strand
ATCAGGCACTTATCATAAGCGGCATCATAGCGGTTGTTCTAACCATAATCTTCTATCGGCTGGCTGTTAAAAACGCGAGGGATCTTTTGGCTAAAGCAGAAAGCTGATGCCGTGCCCTCATGGATTTCCATGTTGAGGTTGTTTTTCAGTTTCATGCCTACGTAAGATTGATAGGGTTCGGAGTTTTTGTGATGTTTGTGCTTTACTTTTTGTGGGCAATTAGTGTAAAAAATTGTTGGTATGTTGAATAAAGAGAACGGGGATTATCTTGAACTATGAGGCGGCCCAAACGTTTGTGTCTTTGAGCGTCCATGTAGTTGTCAGAGTCATTGTTGGATTGGTATACATTGATATGTCGCTGAATTGGACAAGCATCCCTGTCTGCTTGTCAAAGTAGGTGTTCATGTATTCAGTCCAAGTTTTGGTGTAGGTGGGGTCGTTAGCGTCGTAATATTGCATAACCAGCGATAAATGATTTGTTTCTCTTGTGATAGAACCATAATCTTTAGTTATGGTCTCGTTAATGGTAGAGCGGTCAGGTCCATTAGGGCGAACTAGATTACCTGCCTTAAGGTTAGCCGCGTAGATGGCCCAAAATCCCTGACTGGGATAATTTATTCCTGTTTCTACATTCACATAACCAGACCCATCGAGTTCGGTTCCATTGCTAAAATGCCAAGCAGTGTTAATTGAGACCTGCGCGTCAGATACATTTGTCACGGTAACCCTGTACCAGTCCGTCATATTTAATTCCAAGAAATTCTCCGGCATTGTTGCATTAGGGTCGTTGGAACTATAGAAGCCTCGAATGTCGTAAGTGAACACATCTCCCGCACTAACTCCTGGCACCGCAGCTTGAGCGGACTGTGCGCCTAAATACATGAAGACTATGAAAGCCAGAATAATGATTACGGCTGTTAAGACAACGAGACCTAAGATCAGACGAGACCGTTTCTTCTTAGCCATAGTAAAACAGTGGACTTAATCGCAGTATTTAGTTTTTATGGTTTTTAGACAAATTCCACAGGAGAACATCCTACTGCTACAAAGCGTCAGCGCGGTTTCTTGACTAATTTTTCCGGTTTCTTGCGTCCGTCAACAACGTGATGCATCGCTAATAGTGGATGATGCAGAAGCATGCGCGGACCTGAATACCGCATGACCTTCTGCACTTTTTCTCTCATTTGAGGCTGGTAGCAATGTACTAAGCACTTGCCGCAGGTGCTTTTTTTCTCTTGGAAGGGACACTTGTCCAAACGCATCTTTGCATACTCTAAGAGTTCGTTGCATTCTGGGCAGAGTTCGCCTTTGCTTTCATGTTTGTTCTTGCAGTAAATGTGAATCATCGCTTCAATGGTTTTTTTCTCCCGCGTGATTCTAGGATGCTCGTCAACCATCTTACGTCACTTCTTCTTTGTTCAAAGGTAACCCTAACGAAAATAAGCATTGCCATTGAACGCACTTGTGTGCGGGTAGCGTTGACAAAACCAGAATATCAAAAAACGAATACTTCTAGCAGGCGTGGTAACGGTTCTCGTTATCATCATTCTCGTCTCAAATAGGCTTCTAAAAAGAATAGGACTCAAAAAAAGACTAAAAAAACCACTCTAGTAGTTTGTGAATTAAATTTTAATGCTGCTGCTTGGTTAATTGGCTGGAAAAATTAAATTTTAATCCCCCCCGAGATAGCACGGTGCCTTGTGGCATGAAACGCGGTTGCACTCGGGGAATTGAAAGACTTCAGGCTCGTGAAATTGCTTGTGAAAATTGAAAATGAGAAGGCAAGCGGTAGTTTCGGAATGTCTGAAGGCTTGATTTACGTTTGAAGGTATGATATATTATAGTGGGTGGGTTCTATTATGTTATTATTATTTTCGAGGCAAATAGGTTCCGAGGTAGCCGTTTTTGAGGGCTAAAAATAGGGGGCTGAGAGGGGATTTTTCGACTAAAAGCATTTCTGCTTAGTGTTTGCGTTTCTTGAAGTAAACCAGCAAACCTAAGCCAATGGCAGCTACTGATACTCCAGAAGCAGTTGCCACTAATGATGTTGGGAAAGGCTCTGCTATTGTAAAATAGATTGTTTCTGAGGCACCCATGTTTCCGTACGTGTCATTGGCGTACACTGTAATGTTATGGGAACCATTAGGAATGTTAGTTACGGTTTCGTTGCCAGCTATGGTTACGTTTTGGCTTCCATCAAGACTATAGCCTGTCCAGTTAACAGGCTTAGCCACTGTGAAAACTAAAGAAACACTCGATTCATTGTACGTCTGGTTTAGTGGTGATAAGACAGATAGTTTTGGAGTTGATTGTGAATTGGACACTTGGAGGGTTGAATTAGTAACATAGCCAATCGCGTAGGCATAATGTGGAATTTCAGTTGATGATACTGGAAAGAGGTAAGTCTCATTGGGTTGCATTACGTAGTCACGCAAGGCTCTCCACCAATTCATGAAACTTCCTTGGCTTGGTATCTGCCCAAGCAATGTAACGCTGTTAACGGGGAAAGTGTTGTTGTTGAACACTGTTACGTTAAAGTAAGTTTCGTCAAGCGCGTTCATGCGACTCATCAAATGGTAGGTGTCTGTGTAAACTTGCCACGAAAAATTGAAGTATCGCTGGCAGAAATTGGGGTTATCGTTGATGTATACGTAGTCGTTTAATGTGCTGTTAAAGTATTCATGATAAGTGTGGCTGTCAAATTCTACTGAGCTGTAACGTACAACCTGCAAGTAAGCCTCTGTTTGTGGTACGGTCAATGACGTACCGTTGATTATGTCACCGAAACTGTTTTGGGAAATGTAAATTGTAAGATTATGAGAACTAAATTCGAACGACTCTGGGCTTGGAAAACTCAGGCTAATAGTTTCTTTTTGGTTTGGTTCAATACTGATTGATGTTATTGGAGTGCTGAATTTTTGCATATCTTCGTATATGTCCTCGCTTTGCATCATTGAATTTGGTGTGTATACCGTATGATCAGAATACCATAGTCTCAAGCTTGGAACTATCAGACCTGAACTATCCACACTTATTGTTATGTTCAGATTACTGAGAGAATTATTCGTTGGGTTTACAAGGACTATGTTTCCTTCTGTAACATTACTGCTCCAAGGCCCGGGAATATAACTTGCTGCATACAAGCTATTATGCTCATCCTTACTTGTTGAAGCAACGTTTGATTTTGCAACAAACAAAACGGCTATCAAAATAACGCAAAGAATGACTATTCCTATAGCAACAATCACCCTTCTCGTAATCTTCTCTTCCGTACAATAGCATATGCTAATGCTGTTTTCTTCATAACAGCACCGTATAATACTAGCTTGGGTCACGCTTAAAGGCGTATCTGTAAAGATTTCATGACTCAAGGTTTCTTGACTAAGATTGTTTTATGTTTACCTATGTCTGTAGAGTATAATGTAAAGAATTATTGTCTAAACAAATCCTTTTCCGTCAAGCCTTTTGTACCCGTAGAATCCTCTGTCTCCGCCTGAAGGCGTGCGCAAGCCTTTTGATTTTTGTAAATTTCTTGGTAAATTGGTGAATTGGTGAATTTCGTGAGGGTTCTTATAGGGGCTGTTGTGTCTGGTTTTTCTTGGTGAAAACCGTAATGGGAGGTGAAAGCCAGAGAGCCAGCTTAAGCCGTTTTCTGGGCTATTCTGCGAAAGCCCAATG
>CAZWPI010000077.1:0-7659 GCA_964636055.1 uncultured Candidatus Bathyarchaeia archaeon | reverse complement strand
CTGCAAAATCCGCCAACAGTCAATAGCGAAAACAAAGAGTAATAAGCGAATATTTTTATAATTGGGTTCCAACTCCTCATTGGCATGAGGCTTCAAGATGCCCTTAGATAAGAAGACACTGTTAGATGCGGTTAAAGAGGCAAAGGCGCAGTCTGGCGAGAAAAAATTTAACCAGTCCATAGAGCTGATCTTGGACATTAAGGAGATTGACATGAAATCTCCAGAAGGCAGAATTCAGCAGGTTGTTGAGCTTCCTCATGCCACAGGGAAACCGAACAAGATTCTGGTTGTTGCCCACGGCGAGTTGGCGCTGAAAGCTAGACAAGCGAAAGTGGACAAGGTTCTGGAGAGAGTTGACCTTGAAGGGTTAGCTGGCAAGAAGAAGGAACTGCGGAAATTAGCGAACGATTATGACGTGTTCCTTTCTGAAGCTCCGTTGATGTCGCTTGTCGGCAGGATTTTGGGTCCAGTTTTGGGTCCACGGGGAAAACTGCCTGTGCCTGTTCCACCTAACGCGGACATAGCAAGTTTGATAGCGAAGAATCGCAAGACCGTTGTGGTGAGGATGCGTAACCAACCAATCATCCAGTGTCCTATAGGGACAGAGAACATGAGTGAGGAAGATTTGGTTGATAACATTCAGGCTGTTCTAAGGGTTTTAGAGGGAAAACTTAAACGAGGCTTAAAAAACGTCAAATTCGCTTTCATCAAGACGTCAATGGGTACGCCTGTAAAAATTAAACCTTAACGGGAGATTTAAGATGCCATCCCAACAAGCATTGGAAGAAAAAATCGGTCAAGTTGAAGAAATAAAAGAGTTACTGAAAGGATACAAATCCATAGGTCTTGCCAGCCTGCAGAAAGTTCGCGCTGCACAACTTCAAGCGCTGAAGAAAAACCTGACTGGCACAGTTTACATGAGAGTTTTGAAGAACACGCTGACAAAACTTGCAATCGAAAACATGGAAAAAGGTGACCTGAAAAAGCTTGAGGAATACTTGGAGGGATCAAACCTTTTTCTCTTCACTGATCTTAACCCGTTTAAATTGGCGCTTCTTTTAGAACGCGGCAAAGTCAAAACAACCGCCAAATCAGGCGACACCGCCGCAATGGACGTTGTTATTCCAGCTGGAAGCACAGGACAACCACCTGGTCCGATAATAAGTCAGCTGAACGCGGTAGGCTTGCCCACCAGAATCGAGTCTGGAAGCGTCTGGGTGAGCAAGGACACATTGGTGGTTAGGAAAGGCGAAACCATTCCGGAGAGACTTGCGGCTGTCTTGTCAAAGCTCGGAATCAAAGCGGTTGAAGCTGGGCTTTCCATGAGAGTGGTTTTGGACGAAGGACTCATCATAAGCGGAGACTTACTCAAAATCGATGTTGAAGAAACACGCAGAAGCATCGAACAAAACAACAGCGAAGCATACGCCTTAACCTTGAGCATAGGTTATCCAACACCCGAAAACATAACCATGCTACTGCAAACCGCCCACCAAAAAGCCTTCACACTCTCCCTGAACGCAACAATACCCACAAAAGAAACCATAGCAGACTTAATCAGAAAAGCACACATGGAAATGCAAGGTCTAAACAGTGCAGTGGAGAAAACAGCACCTGCAACCTGAATGCGGTTGTATCTGTTGTGCTCTGAAACTGTACCCCCTCCCTTTTATATAGATTCAACCTGAGCGTAGACTATGCTGGCTATCGACTCTAAAACGGCCTAGAGCCTTCTTACGTAAAGACCGAAGTGCGTTGTGAAGCGTCTTGTTGTTTTCGGTTGGCTGGTTTCTTGGAATAAAGTTTCATGAAGATGTGAATGCTTTTTAAACAGGTTCATTGAGATTAAATAGATGAAAACTTACGGCTACATCACTTAGCGGGAGAATGCACGCCACGATGCAACTCAACACCAAAATCAGGTACGCGCTCATGGCTTCGGCTGCGGCAATCAGCATAGCCGCGCTGTACCTCTTGAGCCGCGTCAACTATCTGCTTTTCCACAGCTCGGTTGAGGTCTTCAGCATCGTCATCGCCTTCGCCATCTTCGCAATCGCGTGGAATTCTCGCCGCGTAATGGACAGCAGTTACCTTCTTTTCATCGGCATCGCCTGCCTCTTTGTGGGCGGAGTGGATTTTCTTCACCTGCTTGCCTACAAGGGGATGGGAGTGTTTCCAGAACAAGGCGCTAACCTAGCCACCCAGCTTTGGATAGCTACGCGGTACTTGCTGAGTTTCTCTCTTCTCGCGGCTGTGTTTTTCGCCAACAGGAAGTTTCGCCCAAGCGTCGTTATCACAGGCTACTCTGTTGTTACCGCCTTGGTGTTAAGTTCTATCTTTTATTGGGGGAATTTCCCTCAAGCGTTCATCGAAGGAGTTGGCTTGACGCCGTTTAAGGTGATAAGTGAGTACGCGATTTCCTTCATTTTTTTGTGCGCCATCGGCTTGCTGATAAGAAAACGCAGGGAATTCAGCGGCAGCGTAGTCAAGTTGATGGTAGCCGCGATGTCTGTGGCAATCGCTACTGAGATGGCTTTCACCCTTTACACGGATGTCTACGGCATAGCAAACGTTATAGGCCATTTGCTTAACGTTGTCGTGTTCTATCTAATCTATAAGGCTTTGATAGAGACTGGACTTACCAAGCCTTATGACCTGCTCTTCCGCAACCTGAAACAGAATGAGATAGCTCTAACAGAATATGCCAACGAATTGACGGAGGTCAATGACCGGTTGGTGCAGGAGGTGGCTGACCGAAAGAAGGCAGAAGAAGCACTGCAACAAACCGAGGAGCAACTACGTCTGAAGTTGGATTCGGTGCTGTCTCCTGACGCAGACATCGAAGAACAGGAATTATCCAACATAATTGATGTTCCTGCATTGCAATCCATGATGGAGGATTTGTATGCAGTGACCAAAATAGGATTCAGCGTCATCGACCTTAAGGGGAACGTGTTGGTGAGCACAGGCTGGCAGGACATCTGCACCAAATTCCACCGCGTCAATGCTCAATCCCTGAAAAATTGCCTTGAAAGCGGCCTCATACTTACGCAGGGCGTGAAACAAGGCGAATTTCGCACCTTCAAATGCAAGAACAACATGTGGGATATCGTTACACCTATAATTATAGGTGGAAAGCATATGGCTAACATCCACTCTGGCCAGTTCTTCTTCGAAGACGAAAAGGTCAACCGCAAGGTGTTTGTCGCCCAAGCAGAAAAGTACGGCTTTGACAAAGAAGCCTACATGCGCGCTTTCGACCGTATTCCACGGTGGAGCAGGGAGAAAGTGGAGAACCTTATGATATTCTACACGAAAATGGCAGATGTTATTTCCAAACTAAGTTACAGCAACCTGAAGCTAGCTAAATTGTTATCCAAACAAAAAACCCTGCAAGACAAACTTGAACATTACAACAGACACTTGGAAGATTTGGTTGAGGAGAAGACGAAGCTTCTTAAGGACTCTGAAAGACTGGCAGCTATCGGTCAGACCGCAGGAATGGTTGGACATGACATTCGTAACCCATTGCAGTCGATAATTGGAGAAGTCTACTTAGCAAACTCCGAACTCACTACTTTGCCCGATAGCGAAGAGAAGACCAACATACAAGAAAGCCTCGACATGATAAAGCACAACACGGAATACATGAACAAGATAGTTCTGGACCTGCAGGACTTCGCTAAGCCCCTCAACCCGTGCGTTGAAGAAACGAATATAGAACAAATGATTCAAGAGCTTTTAACGAAGAACGGTGTTCCCGAAAACATCCAAACCGAAGCCAAAATTGAAAACGAAGCGCGAATAGTCACGGCTGATTCTGCCTACATGAAACGCATACTCGGCAACCTTGTTTCAAACGCGGTTCAAGCCATGCCCAAAGGCGGAAAACTCACAGTACAGGCTTACCGAGAAGCAAACGAGGCGATCATCACAGTTCAGGACACTGGCGTAGGCGTCCCAGAAGACGCAAAAGACAAGCTGTTTACGCCGTTGTTCACCACAAAATCCAAAGGACAAGGTTTCGGCTTGGCTGTAGTCAAGCGGCTGACCGAAGCACTAGGCGGCACCGTCACATTCGAGAGCCAAGAAGGCAAAGGTACAACGTTCACAATAAGACTGCCACAGCCCAACAAAACAAGAAATAAACACTAAACCTAGGCAACTAACCGATTCTGGGAAATTCTTATTTCGAAGGTGCTGCTTAGGTTTATGTGAAAATGAAAACCAAATGCGTGGTTGTTTTCCTGATTTCTCTTCTTGCCTTTCAAGTTTTCCTAAACTCCAGTTTTCCAGTCCACGCTCAAACGGAGAATCAGCCGCCAGACGTATTCTTCGGCGTAGACGCGGCTTACGAAAACCTAACCGAAATCAAAACAATCATCAACGAAATAAGTCCGTACACAAATGTTTTCGTGATAGGCTGCACCGGCATAACCAACAACGTCACGAGACTCAATGAAGTTTGCCAGTACGTTTACGACAAAGGCTTATCGTTTATAGTTTACACTGAACAGCATCTGCAGCGCCAATGGCTTGAAGACGCCAAAAACAGATGGGGCGAACGCTTTTTGGGATTCTATTTCTGGGATGAGGGTGGTGGAAAACAACTGGATCTCTATAAATACAAGGATGCTTTGGGATATCCTGTTTCGGAAGCAGATAATTACACCGATGCAAGCAACCAATTTGTTAACAGATTGAAAATAAGCTTGAACTTCATGGGTTACACTGATCCAGCAATCCCCTGCCTGTTCACGTCGGATTACGCGCTTTACTGGTTCGATTACAAGGCAGGATATGATGTGGTACTTGCACAGTTAGGTTGGAACTACAGCAGACAATTGAACATAGCACTCTGCAGAGGCGCCGCAACAATGCAGGAAAAGGAATGGGGAGTCATAATCACGTGGACGTACACCGAGCCGCCGTACATCGAATCGAGAGAAGAACTCTACAAAGACTTGGTTTTGGCTTACCAAAACGGAGCGAAATACATTTTGGTTTTTGACTCAAACGAGAATTACACTCAAGGAATCTTGGACGAGCAGCATTTGGCAGCTTTAAAACAATTCTGGCAGTACATGCAGGATAATCCTGTAGAAAGCGGCATTTCAATCAGCGACAGAGTTGCATATGTTCTTCCCAAGGATTATGGGTATGGTTTTCGCGGTCCAAGTGACAAGATTTGGGGATTATGGGGAGCAGACAATCTCACTTACACCATCTGTGAATCGCTCGGCAATTTTATGGAAAAATATGGATCAAAACTGGACATAATTTACGATGAGGGGCTTGAACCAGACAACACGTATGGATATAGCAAACTGCTTTTCTGGAATGCAAGCTCACCAACGTTGTTAGACTTACCAATGCAATTCGTGTACACATTAGCCACTATAGCGTCAGTAACCGTCCTTGGCACATGTCTCATCGTCTATATCAGGGACAGAAAAAAGCCAAAACTAGACAGGGATTCACTGAACGACTTATCTTAGGACCATGTTAACGAATTTTTCTGGGTTGAACAGTTCCAAGTCCTTGTATGTTTGCCCTACGCCGATGAAAAGTATGGGTTTCTGGGTCACGTACGTCACGCTCAGCGCTGAGCCGCCTTTCACGTCAGCGTCCACTTTCGTCAGTATCGTCGCGTCCACGCCTATGCACTTGTGAAACTCTTCAGCCTGCATAACCGCGTCGTTCCCAATCAGCGAATCCAAAGTCAAAATCGTCAAGTCAGGCTGGACAACACGCTTCACCTTGGCAAGCTCGTTCATCAGGTTCTGGTTCGTCTGCATCCTCCCTGCCGTGTCAATCAAAACAACGTTTACGCCGTGCGCTTTAGCGTGGCTTATCGCGTCATACGCCACAGCCGCAGGGTCTGCACCGTACTTGTGCGTGATTACGCGCATGCCCAAGCGCCGAGCGTGCTCTTCCAGCTGCTCAATTGAGCCAGCGCGGTAAGTGTCACTGCCAGCAAGCACTACCGAATAGCCCTTGTCCCGAAGGAACTTTGCGACTTTCGCTATGGTCGTCGTTTTCCCCGTGCCGTTGATACCCACAAAAAGCAGAACAAACGGCTCACCTGTTTTGCGTTTTTCCTCAACTTTTTTTAGCAAATCGATTTTGTTGTTTGTAAGCATGACTTCCAAAAGCACCTGCCGCAGGTTTTCTTCCACAATTTTCTTGCGGTCTTCCAAACGCTTGACCTGAACGCCGATCAAACGCTTTTCAAGTTCATCGCATATTCGGTCTGCCACTGGAAACGCCACGTCGTTTTCCGCGAGGTTAATCTTAAAATCGGAAAGAATAGGCTGCAGGTTTTCAGCTTTAAGCTCTGTTGTCGTAACTTTGGTTACGAGCCCTTTAAAGCCTGACTTGAGCTTGTCAAACATCGCGTTAAGCTTTCCCTTCTCTCACAGCGGCAAGTAAACGTTCGAGCCTGGTTCTGCCCGCGTTGATTCTCTGAGCAACCTGCGCAAACTGCTGCTGCGCTGACGACATAGTCGTCTCCAGCTCGCCTAAACGCTCTTTAACTATTTCCTTTGCCTCTGGCAGCGTTTTCTCAATCGAAACGCCTGCGCCCATTCCGACAACCACCTTGTCAGTGTTCGCAAGTTTCACTTTGATGTAGGAGCTGCCGCCTATTGGAACAAGAAGTTCAGCATCCTGTTTTTCTTTTTCTATGCCGTCTAAGGTCATGTTAGCGTAGGTTAAGTCCGTGATAGCCGCGTTAATCATGCTGATTCGCTGCTGCAGGGTTTCGGCGGTCTGCTCCAGCAGACGTATTTCAACGCTGAGCTTACTGAACTCTTCTTCCTCTTTGCTTCTGCTTTCCACGTCTACTCCCCAGTGACTATTTTCTTCAAAATGGGATTCTCAATCTCTTCAGGCGGAACCTCTTCAACCTTCAAAATCTTGATATGAACCCTTTTAACGCGGTGTTTGCTGCCGATTTCCGCGTAAATCTTCTCCACAGCATGTTCAGGTTTAGCCACCACCACTTCTTTCGCAAACTGCGTCTTCAGGTTGGGCTTGCTGATCTCGCCGGTTACTCTGAAAACCTTCAATCTAAATCATCTTCCTGCACAACATCCAGTGCATTCCCAATTATAAACATCTCGGGTCCCGTAGTCATAGAACCAGCCACAGCCGCATATGAATTGCCTATTAAGCCAGTGCCCACGTAAGGTATTCCGCAGTTAATTGTGCCAACGTCAACGGGAACCTTGAAAACGCTTTCCAAAAGTGTCCTTTCCTCATCTTTCAACAGCGGGTGAGCCAAAACACCTTTGTTTGTAGCCACAGCCAAAGAACCCACGTACGGCAAGCCGGCAATCTCGCTTGGAACCGCATCAACTCCCAAGGTTTCGACGATTTGCCTTATTTCAGGCTCCTTGAAACGTGGGTCAACAACCGCTCCATTGTCGTTAGCTAAGACCAAGTTGCCGTAAGCCGTCTTTTTTGTCTCCATGATCGTAATGTTGCCTTCAAACGCCGCTTTGATGACAGCCAGTTCTTCTTCTCTGACTGAGTTCGGAAGCAGAATTCCGTTTGAGTTTGCGCAAGCCAACGCGCCAGCCAGCACGGAGCCGCTTATGGAAGTGTGAACGAGCTTCACCTTCAACCATTCAGCCGTTCTCTCGGCTTTTTTCAGCG
>CAZWPI010000076.1:0-7782 GCA_964636055.1 uncultured Candidatus Bathyarchaeia archaeon | reverse complement strand
AATCGATAATTCCAACCGAGGGCACGACGTTATGGCCAATGCACATGATGACTGGTTTTGACGTGTCGACTGTTCCAATGCCCATTTCAATGAGTGGGGCTTCTGGATCAGCCTTTGGAAAGTCAAATGCGGAAATTTGAGCCATGTCCGCGACCTCCATGCCTACTTGGTCAACCCTACCAGCGTGGAAAGCCTTTGATTCAAAATCTAAGTTATTCGCTTCTTGACCCGTGTGTGCAGCAGAGAGCAAATGGGTAACCTGTGTCTCACAGTATTCCAGAACTTCCTCTAAGTCTCCGAGAGTTTCAGGTTTTATTCCGGTGACAAGCCTGGTAACTGGAGCTTCAACCTTGACGTTTAAGCCACCTACGTCGATAGGATGCCGTCGACCATATTTTTCGATTAAGTGATCAACAACGTGGCGAGCGTGTCCTGTATGCGTTGCTGCGCCTATGCTGCAAGCCAAGAGCACTATACGGGATGACTGGGCACCTATGTCGAGCCCACATGCTCCACGTTTTCCCGCCGTCAAATCGCACTTGCCATAAGTGCAGAGACAGCACAAGTCACAATCCGGCATGTAAAAAGGCTTGTACTTGTTAAGGAGCATCATGTCCCAATCTCTTAGAGCGGTCAAACCGGGCATCGGTGTGGGCCCCATGGGCTCCGCCCAAGAGTCATCAACAACTTTCCCTATGGATAATTCAAGATTTTTAACAAGACCAGTGTTGGTCTTCATTTCACCTATTTTTACGTGCACGTTTTTGCTGGTCAAATTCAAACCTCTGTAAAGGTTTTACTAGTAACATCATTACAATATTTTTAAACTTTTCCAGAATTTTTTAGTAAAAGTCATGGTAATTTATAGATATGCAACCTTACTGAAAAAACAAGGGTAAACGATGCTGCTTTAGAGGTAGCCTGCGGTTTTCATGATTTCCTTCACCGAAGCGCAAGCCAAATTGTCTGAAGGCAGGTCCAAAAGCGATTTTCCTTCAAGAACGTATTCATCCAAGGTTGCATCCGCTGCTATTTTTCCCAAATACTTGAAGTTCAACGTGGTTTCTGCGTGAACGCCTAGTTCCGCGGGGAACCTGTACCCGCCTACGAGGTAGAAGTTGTCAAACTGCATGTCAACTTCCTTGGCGATGCGGTGCGCTCTTTTGACGTGATCCATGGACTTCTTTGAGTGATCGAGGATGGCGAAGATGTCATTCACTTTTGATGCGATGCGCCGGTTTAAGTGTTCAAGACCCGCTGGCGAATCGATAAGCACGTACTTATAGTTCTTGGTTAACGATCCCAACGCGCCTTTCAGCGCGGAGTTTGGCATGCAATAGCAGCCTTCAACCCATTTGGTGCCAACAGATAAGAAGTCAAAGTTGTCACTTTCAAACAAGCCGTTCGCCCAAATTCTGCTTTCTATTCGTTCTGTGGGTGGAACTCCGACGGTTGTTCCGCCTTTTTCGATGAAGGTGGTGACAAGCAACTCGGCGATTGTGGATTTCCCGGCTTCTGCCAAGTCTACGCCCACCATTTCGGCTAGGTTCTGGTCAGGGTCGGCGTCCACAAGCAGCAAGGGAGTTTGACCTGCTTCGACGAAGCATTTCGTCATTAAAGCCGTGAAGCTTGATTTTCCCGTTCCTCCACGGCCGATGGTTACAATTGTTTTCATAAACACAAAACTCCAGTCAACTTAAACTGACTTCTTAAGGAGAACGTCGCATATATCGTCTATGGCGCTCATCGCTTTGATCTCCTTGTGCTCAAGCGGTGTTTCCCCAAGCATGTCCGCCTCAGTAACTTTCTCGTCGAATGGGATAAATGTGAGGGTGGATAAACCGTTTTTCTGGGCAAAACTTGTGACCGCTTCTTTCTGTGTTTCGTTCATGATCCTGTTTCCGATGAGGTAGAGATGCTTCATTCCCGCGTTTGCGGCTAAATCATGGATATGCTTAGCTATCTCGAGAGATTTCAAGTTTGAATCCGCCACGATCAACAGAGCGTCCACCTGCCTCGCGGTTCCTCTGCCTATGTGCTCAACGCCTGCTTCCAAATCTAAAACCACAGCTTCGTTACGTTCCACGATCAAATGGCGGAGCAAAGCGCGGATAACGGCGTTTGGAGCACACATGCAGCCAGATCCCATTGACCGCACCGTGCCCATGACTATCAGGTTCACGCCGAAAGGAGTGTTTACGGAGTATTCGCGGACGATATCATCCACGGTGAAGGATAGACGGTAAACGCCAGAGTAGCCCGTGCTGGTCTTGGATTCCACAAGCTCCTTGTTTTCAGAGATGGGCACGATTTTACGGGCTTCTTCTGTGGATAAGCCTAAAGTTAAAGCGAGATTCGGCGAAGAATCGGCGTCTATGGCTATGGTTTTCAGTCCTCTTTCGGCGAACCCTCGCGCAAGGCCAGCTGCGATTAGGGTTTTGCCGACGCCGCCTTTTCCAGAAACCGCGACCTTCATGGTTCTCCCCAGTCTAAAAATACTTTCGTTTGATGATTTATTTACGTTTCCTTGAAACAAGAAGAATTGGTTAAGCAAAAATTTTATATTCATTGCGTATTCTCTTTAGCCGAGATGATGACTCGATGAAAATATTAAACGAGTTTGTTCCAACACGCAAATTTCTGAAGCTTGCAGACGAAATCAAAGACTTAGTTGATGGATGGAACGTCACTGACAGCGCTGCTGGTTTTCCAGCGGCTAGTGGCACAGCCGTTAGCTGCGTTCTTAAGTCTAAATACCCTGATAAAATAGTCGTACCCATATTCATACTGCACTACAAAGGCCCAGTTGAAGTGGGAGGCTTGGCTTTAGCGGCGGACATCATGGGTGTTGACGGCTTAGCGATCACCATGGGCGACGTGCCCAAGTATGGTGAACCCATAAAGATGTTGAAATCCTCCGAGGAAGGCCGAGACTTCCTACGCACAAATGTGAAACTCAAAAACTTGAAGCTAGGTTGCTTGCTTACCGCAAGGCGATCAGTGGAAGATACTCTTGCTCGGGTGAGAGGCGCATGGGACTTTATCTACTTCATGAGGCTTGAAGACAAATCCTTCCCAACCTTGGAGCAGGTAGCCAAAGAATGCAAACGCCTAAACAAGCCCATCTACGCGTACTTCTTGGTGGGAACGCCTAAAAACGTAGAGACCGTGAAGATGATTGGTTGGCCCGTAGCCGCAACCATGGATACAGTTGAAGAAAAAGCAGCAAAACTGGATGGCCTCGTTGACGGCATAATCGCGACGTGCGCCGGAGACGCCGAAGGCGACAAAGAGATGCTGCAAAAACTGCAGAAGTTCAGAAGCTAAGTCAATCATTGCAGAAAAAGAGACGCTTTAGTCGTCTCTTCATCCAAGGTTTCCACCTTAAATCCTTTTTTCTTGCATAGTTGAAGCATTTTGTAGTTGTTAACGCTGACGTAACCGTAGATGCTATCCACACGCATATCTTTGCCGATTTCAACAAGCAGGTCCATAAACTTGGATCCGAGTCCAAGGCCCTGCCATTTATCGGCCACTAAGACGGCGAACTCGCCGCTTTTTCCTCCAGGTTCAATGATTAATCGTACGGCGCCGATTAATGGCTTGTTGGTCTCTTGAAGTTCTGCTATAATGGCGACTTCTCGGTCGTAATCCAGATTGCAGTACCGCGCCAAAGTTTCATGGGACATTTCTTTTATTATGGCGAAAAACCTGAACCGCATGGTTTCTAAGGAGAGAGACCTTAAAAATTCGTTGAAATGCTCTTCGTCTTCAGGCTTTATTGGGCGAAGCAGCACTTGAGTTTCGTTTTTGAGGTGCCTCGCGGCAACGTATTTCTTGGGGTAAGAGGCAATAAGGCGGTTGTCGTAGTGCTCGGCAACTTCGCGCATCATTCTGTCCCACTCCATTACTATGCGGGCGTCAACCGCCACAGCACCATGCTCGTTAACAATCAAGGGGTTTATGTCAATCTCTTTTATTTCTGGAAAATCTGTAACAAGCTGTGAAAATTTCACCAGAATTTCCTCAAGAAGCTTAACATTCAAAGGATGCCCAATGGATGACGCGTGTTTGTAAATAGCGGTATCTTCTATTAGCCGTCTTGCAAGTGTCTGATTCAGCGAGGGAAAACCGATGGACACATCCTTAAACAATTCAGCAGCAGTTCCACCCATGCCAAAAATGATCGTTGAGCCGAACTGAGCATCTTTTTTAGAGCCTATGATCAGTTCGTGTCCTCTTTCGCGTATCATGGGCTGAATGGTAACGCCTTGGAACTCGGCTGTGCTGCTGTAGTTCTTGACTCTGTTAGCTATCTCTTTGAAGAGGGTTTTGGTTTCTGATGAAGAACAAACATTCAAGGCGATGCCTCCGATTTTAGATTTGTGCGAAATCTGAGGAGACAGAGCTTTCAGGACTACGGGGTAGCCCAGTTCGGAAGACAGCGCGCTAGCTTCTTCGAGGGTCCGTGCCACAAGCGTCTTCACAGTTGGAATCTTGTACGCTTCCAAAAAACGCATAGACTCGGGTAAATTGAGGACTTTGCGTCCCTCGCAAAAAGCTCTTCTGAGAATCCCTTTGAGAGAAGCGGAGTTGGGCTGCTCTACCCGAAGTTCTTCAGGAGTCTGATATAGAAGCTCCAAGTTTCGAGCGTAATTATACATGTACATGAAGGTTGAAACAGCCTCTTCAGGAGTTGCAAACGACGGAATACCGTTTCCTTGAAGGATTCGGCGAGCCTTTCGGCAACGGCTGTCTTCGCTCATTAAAGCCGTAAGAATGGGCTTCTTAGTTTGTTTTGCTAAATCCACTATTATCTTTGCCAGGGCAACGGGCTTCGTTGCACCTTGATGTGTGTATATAATCAGGAAGCCGTTGCTGTTGGGGTCTTTTAGGCATAGCTCCATCACACTCTTGAACCTGTTTGGGGTAGCTTCCTCGTAGATGTCGATAGGATTGTCTATGCTACAGTAAGAGGGCAAAACACTCTTCAAGGCCTGAAGGGTTTCATCGCTTAACTGCGAGAGTTTCCCCCCTCTCGCGACAAGGCGGTCTGTAGCCATTATGGCTGGACCTCCAGCGTTGGTAATTATTGTCAGGTTAGGATCAGTCGGATACGGCTGCATAGCCAAAGCCTCTGCACAGTTAAAAAGATCGCTGATAGTCTCAACACGGACAATGCCAGCCCGTCTAAAAGCAGCATCATAAACCGCGTCTTCGCCGCCCAAAGAACCGCTATGGGAAAGCGCGGCGCCGATGCTTTCCTTGAAACGCCCAGCCTTGACCAACACGATAGGCTTGGTTCTGGCGGAACACCGCGCTGCACTCATGAATTTTCTGCCGTCTTTGACGGATTCAACGTAAAGCACGATGCTTCGAGTCTGAGCGTCAACCCCGAAATAATCGATCAAGTCTCCGAGGTCCACATCAAGCACCGAACCTGTGGAAACCACGGCGCTGAAACCAACTTGGGCTTCCGAAGCCCAGTCCAAAGCTGAAGCGCATAAAGCAGCACTTTGGGAGATGAACGCGATTTTTCCAGGGCTTGCCTGCTTATCGGCAAAAGTGGCGTATAGATTGATTTTTGGTCTTATCACGCCGAAACTGTTGGGTCCAATTATGCGCATGCCGTACTTTTTTTGATACTCCAGAAGCTGCTTTTCGAGGCTTGCGCCGTCTTCGCCTGTTTCTTTGAAGCCTGCTGAGATTATTACAATCCCAGCAACTCCAGCCTTTCCACATTCTTCGGCGACCTGCGGGACTATGTGTACTGGCGTAGCTATAACTGCGAGGTCTATTTTACAAGGAATTTTGCTGATGCTAGGATACGCGGTTAGCCCCTGCACTGTCTGCCTAAAAGGGTTTACAGGAAAAACCGTGCCGTCGTAGCCTGCGCTTATTAGGTTGCTGAAGATTTTGGCACCTATGGAGCCTTTTCTGTCGCTTGCGCCTATGACGGCGATTCGTTTAGGATTGAAAATGCGATTAAGGTTCTGGATTCCCAACTTTTGGATGTCGCCTCGTTTGGGAGAAGTGACGTTTCTGAATAAATGTATAGAATATATATGGTTTTAAAACTTCCCAAAATAGCCAAGTTGGGATAGCTTAACACAAATCGACCAAAATTTCCGAATAAAAAATTCGACAGTTACATACGAAAGGTGTTTTCTTGAAGTAGATAAACTTAAGTTTTATCGCAGAGTTAGCATTCATGCCTAAAAACGGAGGGTGTAACGGTGAACGCCGTTGAAATAATTGCTGTTGAGAATTTACCATTAATAACGAAAGGGGACAACCTATCTGAACTCATATGTAACGCGGCTAAAAAACAGAACACGCCTATACAGGAAAGGGACGTGATAGTTATAACTCATGTTGCCGTTTCGAAAGCCGAGGGAAACGTGGTTAACCTTGACGAAGTCTCACCGTCGGAGCGGGCAAAGGAAATAGCACAGCAAACCGAGAAGGAACCCGAGTTAGTGGAGGTAATTCTTAGGGAGACAAAAGAAATCGTGCGCATAGGTCCCAACAGCCTAATCACGGAGACTAAGAATGGTATAGTTTGCGCAAACGCTGGAGTAGACAGGTCAAATGTTGAAGGAGAAAAAAACGTGGTGCTGCTTCCTAAAAACCCCGACTCTTCAGCACAGAAAATCAGGCAAGAAGTAAAGAGGCAAACGGGTTGCGATGTTGCCGTGATTGTTTCGGATACTCATGGCCGCCCTTTCAGAATGGGGGAGATAAACGTGGCTATAGGCGTAGCAGGAATCAAGCCAATAAGGGATAGGCGCGGAGAAAAAGACTTGTTCGGGTATGTGCTGAGAATAAAGCAAACTGCTGTTGCTGATGAATTAGCATCAGCGGCAGAGCTTGTGATAGGTCAATCGAACGAGGGCATACCAGTCGCCATAATAAGAGGGTACAATTATCAGGCAACGGAGAAAGCGTCGGCAGCTGAACTCACTAGACCGAAAGAGAAAGACTTGTTCAGATGATGCCTTGGCGGGAAGCAAGAAATGAGCACAAACGCGATTAAGGATATCAGCGAAAAAATGGTGAAAGCGGGCAGAGAACTGCATGATCATGGACTAGTTAAAGGAACTAGCGGAAACATCAGCGCCAGAATACCCGGCACAGACACGTTTCTGATAAAACCTTCTGGAGCGCGCATGGAATGCTTGAAGCCTGAAGAACTGGTTCTCGTTGATCTCCAAGGAAACAAGGTCAGAGGAGAAGCAGACGTTTCTATGGAGACGCCGATACACGCGGCAATCTATAGAGCGCGGAAGGATGTGCAAGCGGTTGTGCACACGCACGCGCCAACAGCCACGGCTTTTGGAATCGCAAAAACAGAAATTCTTCCATTACAGATAGAGATGTTTATGCTTCTCCCGAATGGAGTTCCCGTTGTTCCTTTTGAGCCGCCTGGTTCTAAAGCGCTTGCAGCTGCAGTCCAAAAAAAGATTGAGGATTATGACGCTTTGATTCTTGAAAATCATGGCATAGTAACCGTTGGCTCAACCATAGAAGCAGCTTGCAGCCTGAACGAAATGGTTGAAGAAGCCGCCAAGATTCAATTTTTAGTTATGATGATGGCTGGTCGAGACGTCGTTAATTTGTCTGAACTTAAGAAAAAGTTCAAAGCGCAGAATACCATAAAATAGCAGAAAAATGAGGGACATTAATGAAAGCTAAAACGCCTAAAGAGTTTTTCGAAAACGTGTTACCCAGCAGATTCAAACCAGACAAAGCGGCAGGCATCGATGTTACAGTTCAGATAAA
>CAZWPI010000075.1:0-7837 GCA_964636055.1 uncultured Candidatus Bathyarchaeia archaeon | reverse complement strand
CCCGTGGGCGTGTACGGCTTCAAAGAACTGCCCAAAAACCAGCCCAGCAACAAACAAGCAGCAAGAAAACAAGAGTAAACCAGACACGCACTTTTTCCCCTATTTCTTTGTTTCCCCTGAGTTACTGCAACCAGTTTTCTCAGCTTTCAAGGCGTCCGCGTGTCAGCTGCTTTTCACCGCTTTCACGGTTCTCTCCAACAACAGGCATGCTGCTTCTTGGCTGGGCCAGCTTCCCAGCCCGCAGTCAGGACCCGTAAACGTCATCCGCTCTCCATACTTCGCTTTAGCCGCGACGTACCGTTTCTTTATAACTTCTTCGCCTTCAACCAGCTGCTCCGCCGCGGGCTTCGCCACGCCTTTATCCTGCAGTTCCGCCACGATAGAGTCTATATCTGTTCTTGAAACGCCCACGCGTATCTGCTTATCCGCATCTTCCAACATCTTCCGCGAGACACTTTCAATGTTCTTCGGCGACGCGGCATACTCAAAAGATACCACATCGATGTTTCCTACCTCCAGCACGTCGGGTAGCCGCGACGGTGAATGAAGATGAATCTGCTTTTCGGCGCCTTGGAAGTCGAAGGCTTTCTCCAGAACATCGCGTATCACGTCGCTTTCAGCGGCTATGCTTTGGAACCCGAAGCTTGGCTCGTCTATGGATACCACTTCGGTCTTGACGTGCTTGGAGTTCAAGATGGAGTTTTTGGCGAAACGCCGTATGGTCTCCGCGAAGCTTTCAAGGACATCGCTGTAAGGCGTTGTTCCTATTTCCCGTAAATACTGCTCTAGGGGTCCAAAAATGGACACGCGCAGCGGAATCCTCTTGCCAAACTCTTCGCTGAGAGCTTTTGCTTCTTCGCTGATATAATGCACTTCGGGCAGAACCGCCTGTTTTTCCTCCACTAAGAAAGAGCCTTTCGCCATTGCACTGTGGATAACGTCGCTGACTTGGTTAATCCCATCATACTGCTGCGGATAAGTAATCACATCCAATCCAGAGGCCAGCTTCTTCTTGAACGCGTCCAGCGTGACCTCCCAGAAATTCTTCAGCAGAAACTCGTCTTTTCGAATATCGCTTCCGCTGACTATGGCTTCTCTCGCAAGCCGATATGCCTTATCGAATGCTTCTCTGCTAACGTTAGGCGGTAGCGGGAAGCTTCCTACGTCGTCAACTAACGTGTCCATGACGCTATATTGGCGAAAGAATTCTTTTAAACCTATAGCCGCACCCTTAACGTTCGCCGCAACACTAAAGAACCACAGCGAGTTTGATAGGGAAAAGTTGGAATTGCAATGTCAGAGTCTTGTACATTCTGCAAGATAGCTAGAAAAGAAGCGCCTGCAAGCACAATATACGAGGACGAAAACGTAATAGCGTTCATGAGCATCCAACCCATAAATGTCGGTCACACCTTGGTGGTTCCGAAGAAGCACTACGAGAACATCTACGAGATTCCAGAAGAAGAAGTAGCAAACCTGTACAGAATCGTGAAGAGAATGGCTCATGCCGTGAAGAAAGCAGTGGGAGCTGAAGGAATCAGAATCGTCCAGAACAACGGCGAAGCCGCTGGGCAAGCCATTTTCCACATGCATGTCCATATAATTCCAATGAACACAGACCACTCTTGGTTGAACCACGCCAGACCTCGCAATGCTGACGCGCTAAAAGATGATGCGCGAAAGATAAGAGAGTTTGTTTGAGGAGTTTTACAAAACCTGACATCCCTGAAAGCCATCCTGAATAGGAACACCTATAAAAGAGGGAAAAACCATTTGCTACACTGCAAAAAGCGGGAAAAATATGACTGAAGAACCTAACAAGAATGAAATCCCCACTCCAGTGAAACTCCTTATTGATGAACCAACAAATTTTCCGTTCCACGCTGCTTATGTCGTATACTCGGAATTGTTTGACAGCATAACTGATGCTGAAGCTAAGGCAGATTTAAACAGGAACATTGAGGCTCTCAAAGAAAACAGGATAAACTGTGAAACGTTTTACAGGAACATAGCGCACCACCGGAAAATGTCGCCTAATCCATACCACGACAGGTTTTCCCTGCAAACTCAGAGAAAAAGGGACTGGCGCAAAAAAGCTCAAAGGCAAGATAGAATAAAAAGACACAAAAAATAAGCAGAAGCGCCTGTTCTATTTGGTGGATTGCATTTTTCACAGGAGTATTGATTCGACAGTTAGGTTTAGTACGACTTCTGCGATGTCGCTTGCGTATTCTGCGGTTCTGCGGATGCTTTCAATTATCAATCGCAAATGGGGCGCGTCTTCAACCTCTATCTTTTGAGAAGAAACAACCGCCTCTTTCTCCATTGAAACAACGTCTTTTGTCTTTTCAACTATGCTTTCGGCAAGGGCGTAATCTTTCCTAAAAAGTGCTTCTATGGCGGTTTCAAACATTGAAACGGCTAGATTGCTCATCTTTTCAAGTTTTTCAATCGTTTCTGGTTCCAACTTGTTTTTTATTAGCAAAACGTTGTCTGAGATGCTGGCTGCGTGGTCTGCTGTCCTTTCCACAGACTTGGTTACTAGACGATAGCCTAAGCAATCACGAGCAGTTTTCAATCCGATTTCTTTTATTATTCTGGGGTTTTGGATCGCAGTCTTGAGCTGTCTTACTATGTAAAGGTTGAATCTGTCTACCTCGTTATCTGTAATCGCTACTTCTTTGGCCTGTTGGCAATCAAGTCCTTTCAAAGCGGTCATGGCGTCACGATGCATTGAAGCCGTTATTATACTCATTCGTCTCAGCGCGCTTTGAACAGAAAGTTCAGGATAACTCAACAGGACCTGCAACGTTAGCTCTTGTGGAGTGTCAATAACTATTTCGGTTCCCACAAGCATGTTACGGGAAAAACTCTTTATCTCGCGCCTCTGCCTTGTGGACAGCTCCTTCTGGCTTTCACCTTTTATGTGCAGAATGTTATAGCCCACAAGGTATGCGGACACGACTTTCCTAATTATCGGGTCTGGAGCATCTTTGGGTGCGACTTTGATTGAGGCTTCCTCGGGTCTCTGCTGTGTTGCTGCGTCGCTGGGGATGATTGATAATAAGCCGCCTTCTTCTTCACGTAGCTTTATCACGCTTCCCTTTCTAAGCTGGTTTTGGTCAACCCATCTTTTTGGCAACGATATTATGTAGGTTGATCCGCCAGTAAATTGAAGTTTTCTCGTTTCTTCTGTTAGTTTAGATTGCGTCAATCTAAATAACCTCAGTAATTGCAGTAGTTGACTATTCATATATTTATTGTCTATATAGTTTATGGAGTCTATTATTGAGAAAGTATCCTTTCCGCCTCAAGTTTGAGGTCGGCGGCTGTTAATTCATAACGGAAAAACGCGATTAATTATATAGTCTATATAGTTTATGGAGCATACCCATATACTAAAGCAGCGTCTTCATTCATGCAAAGAGGATAAAAAATGAAAAACACATACAAAATCGTTATAGCAATAGTTGCAATAGCAGTCATCGTAGGCGGCGTGGTCGCCTATATATATCTGGGGACACCAGGAACAGCAACTGAAACGGTAATTCTGAACGGTGCGGGAGCCACATTTCCACAACCATTCCTCAACGCCACCATCACAACCTACACTACACAGATCAGAACAAATCTGCAAATTAACTATCAACCAGTCGGGAGCGGACAAGGAATACAGTCGTTCACAAGCAAAACTGTTGACTTCGGATGTTCAGACGCACCTTTGACAGATTCGCAGAGAGCAGCAGCACCGAACGCACTTCACATTCCCGAAACAATCGGCGCAATAACAGTAGCCTACAACTTGCCAGGCATATCTTCTGGACTGAAACTTACAGGTCCCGTCGTTGCTGACATCTTCCTCGGCACCATAACAAATTGGAACGACCCTGCTATAACAGCCCTTAACCCAGACTTAACCTTGCCAGATCATGCCATAAGCACCGTCCACAGGTCTGACGGCTCTGGAACGACAAACTGGTTCACCAAATACCTGTCTCTGGTTAGTCCAACATGGAACACCACAGTAGGAAGTGGCACTTCAGTTCAATGGCCCGGAGGAATAGGCGCAAGTGGAAACAGCAACGTTGCAGCCACAGTCAATCAAACAGAATACTCAATTGGATACATTGAATTGGCCTATGCCCTACAGAACGCTGTACCTGTTGCAGCCCTCAAAAATCCTGCTGGAAACTATATTTTGCCCTCGCTTGCCTCCACAACCGCAGCAGCTGAATCTCTTCCAACAAGTGGACTGCCGTCAGGAAAGGACAGCTGGGAAAACGTGATCATACTCAACGCTCCAGGTGCCCAAGCGTATCCGATAGTGACTCCGACATACGTACTGCTATATCAGGAGCTTAACGTGATTAAAGGAATGAACATGAATAAGGCAACACAACTAGTGCAATACATCTGGTACGTCATACATGACGGTCAGGCACTTGCACCTGCACTGGAGTACGCAACACTTCCATCGAACCTAGTGCAAATCGACGAAGCAACACTGAATTCGGTAACTTTCAATGGACAACCAGTACCAACACATTAAACCATGACAATCGATTCCAGCCCTTTCACCACAACTTTTTTTGTTTAAGCGATTAAAGAATGCGAGCAGGTCTGCATGACTAAGAAGCTAACCCGCGACAACATCTTCAAAATCTTAACTGCCGTTATCGCAGCGTCAGCCGCTGCCATCCTATTAATCAATGCTTACGTTCTCGTCACAGGGTCTGGAACCGTCCTGCAAAAATTCGGTGGCAGCTTTCTGACGGGAAAAAACTGGAATCCCGTCATAGGCAGAGGATCCTTCGGGGTGCTCCCATATGTTCTTGGAACACTACTCACCTCAGGCATCGCTTTGCTGATAGGTGTGCCCTTAAGTTTGGGGATAGCCATTTTTCTTGTAGAGATGGCTCCCAAGGTCGTGAAAGTTCCCCTTTCTTATCTTGTGGAGTTGCTTGCCGCGGTTCCCAGCGTTGTTTTTGGGCTTTGGGGCTTGTTTGTTCTTCGTTTCTGGGTTCTAGACTATATCGAAATACCCTTAAACACCTATCTGGGGTGGATTCCGATTTTCAGCGGAGCACCTTTCGGTCTGGATTTCTTCACTGCAGGAGTCATTCTGTCAATAATGATTATCCCAACAGTTGCTTCAGTGTCAAGAGAAGTTATCAGCGCGGTTCCCGATTCCATTCGAGAAGCCGCCTATGGCATTGGCGCTACAAAGTGGGAGGTCATCCGCCACTGGGTCCTCAGCTACGGGCGCTCTGGAATTTTCGGAGCAATAATTCTTGGCTTAGGTAGGGCGGTGGGCGAAACAATGGCAGTTACAATGGTGATAGGAAATGCTGTTGGTCCAAACGCTATGCCCGCCACGCTTTTTCAGCCAGGCCAAACCTTGCCATCTTTGATTGCCAACGGTTTCTTAGAGGCTCCAACCCCGATAGAAAAATCTGCATACGTTGGTGCTGGGCTGGTTTTGCTTCTGATTAGTCTTCTCATAAACATCGTAGCACACGTGATGGTGACTCGCGTCTTGAAGGTTAAAGGAGGCGCCGTAGAGTAAATGTTCAGCAGTTATCTATTTAGAAAGTTCAAGAACAGGCTTTTCTACGTGCTATGTCTGCTCTGTGTAGTCATTGCCATCGTGCCCTTGCTGAGTATTCTTTACGAAGTTATAGCTCGGGGAGCTCCCGAAATTAACCTCAATTTTCTGACTGCAGACGGGTTGCGTGGCGGTATTGGACCCGCTATACAGGGCTCATTAATCCTTATAGGCTTAACCAGCATCATCGGAATCCCACTGGGCATACTGTCTGGGGTGTATCTTGCGGAGTTTGGGAACAACAAGTATGCTTCTTGGATGAGAACCATAAACGACATACTCACCGAGTTCCCATCCATAGTAGTAGGCATTACGGCTTACAGCATAATCGTCGTCGGCTTAATAGGCACCTTTTCACCAGTCGCCGGAGCCATAGCACTTTCTTTCATGCTAGTTCCAATTGTGGCGAGAACCACTGAAGAGTCTATGAAGCTTGTGCCCAACAGTGTACGGGAAGCTTCGATGGCTTTGGGAGCACACAGATGGCGGACCATACTGAGTGTGGTGTTGCCTTCCGCAAAAGGTGGCTTAATTACTGGCGCACTTTTGGCCGTTGCCAGAGTTGCCGGAGAAACCGCGCCTATACTGCTTACGATTTTGGGCAACAGCTACTTCTTTCAAGGTTTTAGCTCGCCGATGGACGCTTTGCCTCTTAGGATTTTTCTTAATTCACGGATGCCACAGCCCGAAGTACAGGCTCAAGCTTGGGGTGCATCGTTGGTGTTGATTTTAATAGTTTTAGCCCTTAACATAGGCGTAAGACTAGCCAGCAGAGGCAGATTCTCAAGGTGACACAGGATGAACGATGCAAAAATACAAAGCATTGAATTAAGCGCGTGGTTCGGCCCTAAGCAGGCGCTGAAAGACATCAACATCTCAATCAAGGCAAACGCCGTGACCGCCATCATCGGTCCATCAGGATGTGGAAAATCCACATTCCTTCGGACGCTGAACAGGATGCATGAACTCGTGGCCAGCGCCAAGACGGCTGGTCAAGTGTTGCTGGATGGAAAGAACATCTATGCTCCCGACGTTGACCCGGTGATGGTGCGGCGTAGAGTGGGCATGGTTTTTCAGAAGCCAAACCCGTTTCCCACGATGTCTATATACGACAATGTGGCAGCGGGACTTAAACTAACGGGCGTGAAGAGAGGCGCAAGCCTTAACGAGATTGTGAAACATAGTCTTGAACAAGCAACTCTGTGGGATGAGGTCAAGGGAGATTTGAAGAAGCCGGGTACAAGTATCTCAGGAGGGCAACAGCAACGTCTATGCATTGCGCGGACGATTGCTTTGCAGCCTGAGGTAATCCTGATGGATGAGCCCTGCTCAGCACTTGACCCTATAGCCACAGCCAAAATCGAGGAACTAATCGTGTCGCTTAAGCGCGACTACACCGTAGTAATTGTCACCCACAACATGCAGCAGGCTGCGCGGGTCTCGGACTTCACGGCCTTTCTGTACTTGGGTCAACTTGTGGAATACGGCGACACCGATGGCGTGTTTGAGAACCCAAAAAATGAGTTAACAGAAAACTACATAACTGGGAAATTTGGTTAGGTGAAAGGTATGACTAGACTTTTGGACGTAGGTTTAGAACAGTTAACAGTGATGGTCTGCAAAAGCGGCGAAGTAGCCGAAAATGCCATAAACGTGTCCATTCGCAGCTTCATGAACGGCAAAGATGCAACTGAAGCTGTCCGTGAACTTTCAGACATCCTCAACTCCATGGCGGTTGAAATTGAAAACAAAGCTTTCGAACTGATAGTTAAATATCAGCCAGTGGCGTCCGACCTTAGAATAATAAACTCCTACATGAAAATAGCTTATGATTTTGAAAGATACGGCAGATACGCCTGGGACATATCTTTCATTCAAAAGAAGCTCAAATTAGCAAAATCCACAGCTCACTCAGATTTGATGCAAAAGCTCGCTGAAAAAGTTTCTGAGATGGTCAGCAAAAGCGTAGAAGCGCTGAAGCAGCATGATGCAGAACTGGCTAAAAGCTTGGCTGTCACTGAAAAAGAAGTGGACGAGCTTTACTTTGCATATCTGAAACACCTTTCTAAAGCGCGTGCGCAAAACAAACTTGTGATGCGCAACCTTTTGGTTTCGCGCTACTTCGAAAGGATAGCTGACCACACAACATACGTTGGCGAAGCAATAGTTTACATAGCCACTGGAGAAAAAATAAGCCTAAGATAGCTGACAAGTTTAAACGTGTTTAAACAA
>CAZWPI010000074.1:0-7886 GCA_964636055.1 uncultured Candidatus Bathyarchaeia archaeon | reverse complement strand
CTAACCAGAAAAAATAATCAAAAACTCTCAGTAACGGATTGTGGTGCTCCGGCCGGGATTCGGACCCGGGTCTTCGGCTCGAAAGGCCGGAATACTTGACCGGACTATACTACCGGAGCGCGTTTTTTCTGGGAGCATCATGCAAATGTTTTTCCACTCGAATAAACCTTACCCTTTTTCAAAACATTTCTAATTTGCGTTTTGGAAGAATTTCATCTAAACCTGCGCATGTTTGTGCGATTCAGATTCAGACTTACACACGTTAAATAATGTCTGCAAGCTACAATGATCAGCTGAGCGGTGATGAGCGAAGAAAAAATTGAAAGCTTCCTGAAAGGAAACACGCTACGTGTCTACTGGTTTCTGCTGCAGTCTTCCAATGGCGTGGTCGGCGCAAGAGAGACCCAGCGGAAGCTCAAGTTCTCAAGTCCCGCCCTAGCAGTGTACCACCTGGACAAGTTGACTGAGTTGGATTTGGCAGAAAAAACGAACGGCGAATACCGCTTAGTTAAAGCTGTAAACGTAGGTGTTTTGAAACAATTCGTGCGCTTCGGCGCGCTCATGCTTCCAAGGCACTTTCTATACGCCACCATGTTCACGTCGCTTCTGATTTTCTATTTGACACAGTTTAAGCATGTAGATTTCTACAGACCTTCGCCCTTTTCTTAGGCTTACTCGCCACAGGGATAATGTGGTACGAAACGCTCAAGGCTTGGCGACAGAAACCGTGAAAGCTGGAAAAAGAAAAGAAGGAGGTCGGCTTTCAACAGCCTGTTTTGTGCTGCTAATATAGCTTCGCTTAGCCGCGACCACATGCTCGATGAACTCAACCTGCTCGTTTTTACCTATTACTAGTGGATGTCCAATCGTTGCGTGCAAGTTTTTTTATGATTAGCACTTCTATTAATCGTGCGCCTGTGCCGAAAATTTTTTCAAGCCCTTTCTGGAATTCTTCAAGGTTTTCAGGGATTTGGGTTCTTGTTACGTTGAACTTGTTCTCCATGTGAAAGTATATTACTTGTTTCACTGAATCACCCAGAGAATTCAGAGCTTCATCGATGGCGTGAAGCAGCAGCTTATTGAAGGCTGTTGATTTTGTTGTCAACGTTTGGCACTTCCTTGCGCTTTTACACTATTGACTGGGGTAAGGTACTACCGCTTTAATCACTGGACGCAGGTTCAGGCTTTGGCTTATAGCTATCGAATTCAGATCTTCTGGTTGCAGGTCGATGAGCACCGTCACTTGACCGCCGCTCTCTAAACTAAGCTGCGGTTTCAAAAGCACCTTGACTGTGTCACTAGGCACCCTAAGATCCGCAACACTACCGTCGGGATAAGTTGCGTTGGCAGTTAACACATGCATCCAAATCATAGTGTAGTTTCCCGCTGGAATCTCGGTTTCAGAGAGCGTTTTAGAAACGTTTTGCAGCGAAAGCAAATCGAAATAGAATGGCTCAGTTTTAAGGGTCAAGTTATACCAGTTCCCGTCTGCGTCCTGTATTTTGGCCCAATCTATTGTCATGTTAAGGTGATCAAGCGCGACAGGTTTATCCATAATTTGTATTGTCAAAACGCCTTTGCCTGAAGCTTGGAAAACGTTGTTTCCTATTACAAATCCCGCGATAATCAGTGCAGCCACAAGAACGCCTGCGACTCCAAACAAGCCTATTTTCCTAGTCCCATTTGACATATCGCTTTCACCCGCCCAAAACAACCGCATGCTCGCATTTAATACATCACTTTTGAACAGCATGGTTCAAAAACTTGAACACTCTGCGTAAAAGACGTTCTTAGCGCTGTTCAGTATGATATTTTTGCTGTTGTAGGGATTTTTCCTAAAATCTTCGCTGTCGCCTGTTCCACTTTTTCGCGGTCAGCTGCGCTCGTGTAAACGCGGAGTATGTTAATGAATCCTTTCAAATTCTCAATGATCTTCGAGATGTCGCTCAGACGATACGGCGTTTTCTTGCCAGCTTGGCTTCTGCTGAACACGGGTATCTCCATAGACTCCATAAGCACCGCATGATGATAAGGCACCGACGGCACGGTCGGCACATCAATCACCACAGCCTCCGCCTCCACGCCAGCCTCCTTAGCGATTTCGCTCTGCATCTGCCGACGGTACGCCTCGCGCCCAAAAATGTTCGACACCATCGTGTCCTTCTCATAGAAAGTACGCTCGTACGCGCACTTCAGCATCCTCCGGTGCTCCAGATCGTCAATTATCCCCTTAGACGCCTCGCACTTCTTCAGCGCCGCCCAAACCGTGTAGTCATCCATAGCCAAATACTCCTCAGGCGTCTTGAACGCCGTAAGCCCAAGCTCCTCGTCCGCCTTCTCCATAGCCATAGCCAGCATAATCTGCGCCGCCCTGCCCACACGGTGAAAATAGATGCTCTTGAACGACTCTATCCGAGCTATCATGAAAGCCTCCAACGCCGAGAGCGCTCCCAACTCCACCGCCAGATCCTCGCCCAAAATATCCAAGGCGTGAATCAACCTGAACACGTCGATGAAACCGTACTCCGCGCCCGTGTGAAACGTGTCCCTTACAATGAAGTCCTGCTTGTCCACGTCCACGGCGCTGCTTATTATCTGGTCCAGAAAGGCTTTGCCCTGCTTGTGAAGTTTTCCCACAGCAAGTTTCCCCACTTCTTCAGGCTTGTATCCCATCTTGGCTATTTTATCGCTTAATTCGCTTTTCTCAATTATCCACGATGTGATGTCCTCATGAGTCTTCTCCAAATCCTTAATCAACAGCTGCTCAAAAACATGCGAAAACGGGCCATGACCAACGTCATGCAGTAGCCCCGCGACCCTAGCCATATCCATCTCTTCGTCGCTAACCACTCGGGAAATGTTTGGGTTCTCAACAACCTTGCCCGCCAAGTACATGACGCCGACGCAGTGCTCGAAACGGGTGTGGTTCGCGCCAGGATAAACGTACTCCGACCCCGCCAGCTGCCGCAGCCTCCGCAGCCGCTGCATCGGATACGAGTCGATAATCTCCTTCTCCGCTTCAGTGATGTACACGTACCCGTGCACAGGATCCTTAATTTCACCCCAATACGCCTTCGGCATTCCTAACGCCTCCACGATTGTCAAGTTATATTTATGAGTCTCCCTATAATGTGTAACGCTAAACAAGCACAAGGTAGAAAAATTTGAGCAAGAAAGGCGTTTTCATCTGTATCGAAGGCCTAGACGGCTGCGGAAAAACCACACAAGCCAAGCTGCTCGCAAAAAAGCTCAGGAAAAGCCATAACGCCTTTTACACCGCTGAACCTAGCCGCGGCAAAATAGGCACTTTCATCCGCAGGCGCTGCCTTTACAGCGAAAAGCGCCTCTCAACAGTGGTCGAAGCTCTGCTCTTCGCCGCGGACCGTGTTGAACACGTGGAAAACGAGGTTCTCCCCGCTTTACGTGAAGGGCGGCTTGTGATTTCTGACCGCTACGTCTACTCATCCTTAGCTTATCAGGGCGCTGCTGGACTCAGCCTTGAATGGATAGAAAAGGTAAACGAGCATGCTCTTAAGCCAGACTTGGCGGTTTTCCTTGATGTGGACCCGAAAACCGTGATGCGCCGATTGAAGCCCAAGCTGTCAGTCATGGAAAACATGGAGACGCAACAGAAGGTCCGCGACGTATACCTGAAGTTCGTGGCGAAGGGCGAACTAGTCAGGATAGACGGCAATCGCGCTAAGGCTGAAGTGGCTGAAGCTCTGTCCGCTATGGTTCTGAAGTTTTTGGAAACCTAACCGTTTTTGCGCGAGTGGCTCGGGTTAGTCTTCTCTCCACTTGAACAGTTTCACTGCTGCCGCGAAGATAACAACCGTGATTACTGCAACTACCGCTAGGTCTATCACTGCTCCAGTATAGTTCGCGTATACCATGACGTTGTTTAAGCCCTCAACTATGTAATACAAAGGCAGAATATGCGCGATGCTCTGTAGGTACTGAGGCATGATGCTTATGGGGAAGAATGTGCCCGCAAGGAACATCATTGGGAATGTCACTATGTTTCCGATTACGCCTGCCGTCTCAGGATTCTTAGTCACTGTTCCAACGAGCATGCCCAACGAAGCGAAAAGCGTGGGACCCAGCAGGAGGAAGGGTATGAGCCAAACAGTTAACGTGATATGTGCGCCGAACAATACGACTCCCGCGGTAACCATTAGCAGAAAGCTGAGAACTGTTAAAACGATGTACCAAAGCACCTTCGAGGCTAACCATTCCATCTTGGTGAGGGGAGTCAAACTTAGCTGCTTGAACAGTTTTGTCTTCTTGTACTCAGAAGATATGTTAACCAGAGAGAACATCGGGCTGACAAGTATGGAGAAGCCTATGAGTCCTGGAATCAAGAAATCAACGTACTGGGTTTGCTCAGTATTGACAGTGGCAGATGTTATGCTGATGATTGGGGTGGCGTTGGGGTTATAGTATTTCAGATTAAACGAGTTAATCACGCCATTAACGGTGCCTGTTACTATACCGCTAGTGCTTGAGGCAGGATTACCGTAAACTGTGACGCTTTCAGCCTTACCCGCTAAATAGTTAGCTGAAAAATTCGCTGGAATAATAATTCCGTCAGATGACGAATGCTCCGCCAAGTATTTGGTGAAGTTTTCTGAAGGGCTTACCAACTCCACTTGAAGTGGCCATGTGTCACTAACCCTTGTTCCATCAGGCAATGTCCCGTTAAGTGCTTGCACAAAGGGTGTGGCTACATCCATTTGTGGCGAACGAAACGGGCCCGTGTCTTGGCTTTGCGTGTAAACTGTTATTGTTCCTGAAGAGTTGCCTGAGAAAATAGCGCCGAAAATTAAGATAAGAATCACAGGGAATATTAGACCGAAGAACAGCCCAAACTTGTTTCTCAGATACCCGCGACTGAAAACTCGAAAATCTGAAGCGATTCTTTTTGCACTAACCATTCTTTTTCAGTCCTCGGTTTTGCTATTTGAATTATTGTCTTTGCTTTCAACTATGATTTCGCCGGTCTCATCAACCACTCCGCTTACAAGCTTGATGAACACATCGTCTAAGCTGTCACGGCGCGTGTGAATTTCACCCCAATCCAACTTTGACTGCTCGGCAGCCGCCAACGCTGCTAAAGCATCGATTTTCTGTTTTAGCGGTATGCTTATCATGCCTTTGTGATACTCTACCTTCAGCTCGGTGTTAGCTGCTATGTAGTTGGCTAATTTTTTGCTGCCGTGAATTTCCAGCCTCTCTCCTGAACCATGCTGCTCAATTATTTCGTCTGCCGTTCCCATAGCCGCGATGCGCCCTTGATTCATGATGGCTACTCTGTCGGAAAGCTGCTGAGCCTCGTCAAGGTAATGTGTGGTTAGAATTATCGTTTTGCCCTTTGCTTTCAATCCTCTGATGACTTCCCAGATTGCCCTTCTCGCGTTCGGGTCCAATCCTGTGGTTGGTTCATCAAGGAAAAGAAGTTCAGGCGAATTAACGAGCGCAAGCGCAAGTCCAGTCTTCTGTTTCTGTCCTCCTGAAAGGTTATCAAACATGACTTTGGCGGAATCTTCCAGCAAAACCTCTTCCAGGATGTCATCAGGGTCTACTTTGATGCCGAAAAGGTTGGCATAATACACTATTGCCTCCCTTGGGCTTGTTTTTTCAAAGAATGTGAACTCTTGAGGTATAACTCCGATTTTCTTGTGCAACTCATACCCATCTTTCCAGGGGTCAAGACCCAGCACCTTTACGTCTCCTCCATCCTTTTTACGCAGCCCCTCCATAATCTCTATGGAGGTGGTTTTGCCTGCGCCGTTAGGTCCTAGGAGACCGAAGATTTCGCCCTTGTCCACGGTAAACGATATTCCGTCAACTGCTTTTATTTCTCCGTAGTATTTTTTTAGAGAAGAAACCTCAATTGGAATCATGTCCTTTCTCCTTCAGTATCGTTCTGACCATTTTGATTGGCAACTACCTAAATTCAACGTCGTTACTTTTACGCTATTTCGCTGGCAGTTATAGCTTTCGGCTGTAATTAGAGGCTTCCCCTATAGACTCCCTCTCAATCTATAATGTTCTAAACGGATTCGATTTTTTTCAGAATCTTTCTCGCCGACGTCGCATTGATCATGTTCACCAGAAACGTGACCATGTCTTCAGGCGAAATGTATCTTGGGCCTCGCTCGTGAAAAACCTGAATTTCAACAGCGTTCTTGCCGAATAAGGCGCGAATCATGTAGTAATCAAACTTCAACGGCGCTTTCTTCTCTACTGTGCCTTTGTAGTAGCGCACGGCGCAAAAAAAGTCCATTGTCTGAAAGGGCGCCTTCCTTAAGGCGCTGAGCACTTTCTTTGTTTCTTCTTCGTCTATGTAGTTGAAGCTTTCAGCCTCAGCTAATCCTGCTTCAAAGATTATTGTGCACTCGGGCACTGTGGGACAGGCGACCTCCTCAAAACTGAAGGTTCTGCGGTTTATCTCGCGAAGAACCTGGATCAGCCTTTGCTGGAGTTTCTTGTTTGAAAAGGTTGTCGAAAATCTTTCTATTCTGTGGATGTTTACGGGGAAGTTATCGTAAAACCCTAACATCTCTCGGGTTCCTGCTTTAGCGTTTTTTCATTTTCTGGATCTTTTCAAGGTTACCCAGTAGCTCAGACAGTGCACTGCTCAGTTTCTGCAGTTCTTCCACGTTTTCGGTTTGTTGAATCTTGTTTTGTATATCTTCTACTTTCGCCAGGAGCGTCGCCTCCAGCTTGTCATACGCCGTGGTGCTTGCTTTTTCTTCGCCTTCTTTTACCACGACTACTTTTTTTTCGTCTTTCGCACACCATAAAGTTCCGTCTTTTAGCCTGAAGAGCGGCGAAGCGCAGACTGGGCATGACAGGTCGGTTAAGGTGGCACCTTGTCGCAGCAGGTCAGCCATGCGTTTTATGGGTTTATCCTCGGTTTTTCCTTGCATTTCAGAACCCCAACATAAATACTTGTTAAAGCTTATATAACTTGGTTACTGCGAGATTGATAGGTGGAAGTTTATGGTGCGGAAGAAGAAGGCTCAAGAGTATGAGGAGAAAATTAATCAAGCGTTAGTTGTGCTTGGTGCCGTCTCGGAAGACAGCACGACTCCGAGGAATATTAGACGCGCGGCAAAAGACGCTATGGGAGCCCTGCAAAGCCCAGAGTTTACGCCTGCGGTGAGGGCTTCAAACGCCGTTTCACTTTTGGATGAGATACTGCAGGACCCGAACATGCCGCCTTACACGCGGGTAAAACTGTGGAACGTAATGAGTCTCATAGAAGCCATAAAAGACTAACTGTGAACATATAAGACTACTTTCTTTTTTTGAAGAGTTTTGCGCCGTCCATGTCTGTTACGTAGTCAAAGCCTACTTCGAGCAGTTTTGTGGCTTCCTCTAAGGTTTGAGCAACTTTTACGTGGTACTCGTCGTCTGCGTTTTGGAATAAAGCCTTTTCCAGGTTGATGTATATCAGTGTGTTTCTGAGGTCTCGGTGTCCGAGTACTTGCTGGACGTGTAGGATGTCTCTTGTTTTGTGGTATTCCATTGTTGCTTTCCAGTGGCGGAATGTGTGTAAGCCTATTTGTTTCAGTCTTGGATTTTGGAGTTTGGATGCTAAGCTTCTGCGTGTTTTGTAGAAATTGCTTTTCAGGCTGTAATGGCCTTTTCTTGCTCTACACTCAGCGTTCCTTTTCGTCCGATCCGCAGTTGTTTCTCGCCTCTAAACGCAAACGCCTGAGCATCTCTAATCTGAACAACGTCGCCGACAGAAACAGAGCCTATCTGTGCATCCCAAAGGGTAAGCTTGATTGTGCCAGTCTTATCCCCAATCAGAGCGTTGGCTAAGACCGCAGAATTTCCAAACCGCGTAGAAACCGAAACAGATTTGGATATTTCAA
>CAZWPI010000073.1:0-7899 GCA_964636055.1 uncultured Candidatus Bathyarchaeia archaeon | reverse complement strand
AGATTTCCACGCAAATCGTGCAGAGAGACCGCTACGCCGAATTCGTCTGCCTCCTAGGCCTGATTGCGTCTTCGCTGGAAAATTTTGCCACCGAAATCCGAGAGTTGCAGCGACCCGAAATCGGCGAACTCTTTGAATCATTTGAGAAGGAGCATCAAGTGGGCAGTTCCACCATGCCTCACAAACGGAACCCGGAAACGTGCGAAAGGGTCTGCGGCTTAGCCCGAATCGTCCGAAGCCTGTGCATTCCAGCGCTTGAAAACGTTGTCACGTGGCACGAGCGAGACCTGACCCAGTCCTCCGCTGAACGCTTCATTCTTCCAGAGTCGTGCATTCTGGTTGACTACCTGCTGCTATTGATGGGCAACATTGTGGCTGATTTGCGGGTGGATGAGCAAAGGATGTTGCGGAACTTGGATTTGACTCAGGGGCGCGCCATGTCGGAAGCCGTGATGATGGCGCTCACTGCGAAGGGCGTGAACAGGCAGGAAGCCCACGAACTGCTGAGGAGATTAACCATAAAGAGCGAGGTTGAAAAGCGGCACTTCCGAGAAATACTTCTCGAAGACACGCTCGTAAGCGGCAAACTGAGCGAGAAAAAAATTGATGAGGCGTTGGACCCGAAGAATTATTTGGGCACGGCGGTTAAGCAGGCAGAGGCGTTCGCAGAAAGCAAAGGCTAGTAGTCCGCCAGCGATTTCTGTTTCCACTCTTCGCCTTTCTCGAGTTTCTCCCACGTTTCCTTCTTGACGAAACCGCCAACCTGCTCCTTGATTTTCTTAGCCAACCGTGGCCCGATCAGCGGCAGGTTTGTCAAGTCTTCAAGCGGCGCGTGTTTTATGTCGGCAACGGTCTGGAACCCTGCGTTGTACATTATGCGTCCGCGTACTCGCCCTACGCCTTCTAGCTTGACGATTGGCAGCAGTTCCTTCTTTATTCCTTTAGCTACCCGCTCTATCAGCTCCGAGGCTAAGGGCAGAACCTCCTTGTTCCCGAGAAGCTTGGCTAATTCGTGCGTGGCGTGGAGCAGCCACTTCGCGTTCTCAATGGTCCTGTAAAGGTCGCCGGGCTGGACTCTGAACTGGTCTATCAGCGTGTTCTCACTCGCTTCCTCAATCCAGCTTTCCAGAACCATGGCGGTTTTGACTTCGCCTAGAAACTCTTGGTAAGCTATTTGGTCGTCCAGTTCGCTGGGAATTTCCGTTAAGAATTCTTCTCGGTGCTCTTCCATGAGAACCGCCAGTTTGTCAAGCTCGCGCGAGTACGGCCTCATCACTGGACCCATGTCTGGCGTGTGCGCGATCAGATGCAGCAGGCTCAGGTCGGTCAGGTAAGCGGGCTGGTGCCGTAGTGCATCGCGGATTTCAACGGCTGATAATGGGTCTATGTAGAGTTCGCTTACGCGTTTTCCGAATTTGGTGGCGTGAATCTCATCTCCGAACAGGTCCAGCATTTCCTCGTCGTACAGGTACTTCAAAATCTTGGCTATGATGCTCTTTATGGCTTTCACGTCGTACTGGTACGCGTAGAAGGTTTTGCCGAAGAAATCGTAGATGCCGTTCTCCGTGTGCGCGAAGTCCGAAGCAATTGTTGCGAGCACGTGCCCGCGGATTATCTTTTCAACCGCAAGCCTTGACCATATTCTCTCGGGACGCGCAAGAATGTAACTGTCCATCAAGTAGTCCGCCTCGTCAGCGGTTTTGCTGATAAGTACTGCTTCGCCAACCTTGTCGTATTTGGGTCTTCCCGCCCTGCCCGCCATCTGCTTGTATTCCAAAACCGCTATGGGGTAGTAGCCGTAGCCTGGCTCCCAGCGCCTGTAATCCTGAATCACCACCGTACGCGCTGGAAGGTTAACGCCGAAAGCCAACGTTGGGGTGGCGGTTAACACTTTGATTTTTCCCTGCCTAAACAAGTCCTCAATCAGCCTGCGGTGGGCGCCAGCCAAACCGGCGTGATGAAAAGCCGTGCCGCACTGGACAAGCCCAGCGAGGGACTCGCTTATGTGCGTTCTTTCGCCTGCCGACAAAATCTTCTCTGCCTCATTCGCCAGCGTCCTTTTCATCGGTTTAGACAAGACTTCGCCTGTATGCGCTGCAATCTTTTTCGCCAAGTTCACCGAGCTTTTTCTCGTGGACGCAAAGACCAGTGCTTGACCGCCAGTTTTAATGGTGTTCAAAACAAGGTTTATGGTTGGGTCACGCGTCTTTTTCTCGATTTTTCTGGCGTCGCCGTCCTTATACTGGATTTCCTCGTGTAAGAGCACGCCTTCTTTCAGGGTGACGGGGCGCCACTCCGTTATCACGTAAGCAGCGTTAAGCCAACCTGCGATTTCTTCGACGTTGTGGATGGTTGCGCTTAAAGCCAAAACCTGCATGTCTGGGTTAACCTGCATGAGCCTCGCCAGCACCACTTCAAGCGTTGGACCACGATCTCCGTCGTTCAAAAGGTGCACTTCATCCGCAACCACCAGCGAGATGTCGTCCATCCACTTGACCCTGTGCCTCAAAAGAGAATCCGCCTTCTCGTTGGTTGTCACTATCACGTCGTATCTTCCAAGCCATGAGTCGCCGCTGTCAAAATCGCCGGTGCTGATGCCCACGCTTACCCGCCTGCCATCCGATTTGCGGATAGACGTGTACTTCTTGAATTCGTCGAATTTTTCGTTCGCTAAAGCCCGCAGAGGCGACAGGTAAACCACCTTGCCCTTCTTCTCCAGGACGTGTTTCAGGCCGCAAAGCTCCGCTATCAGCGTCTTCCCAGACGCCGTGGGGCTCGCCAAAACCAAGTTTTTACCCTCTAAGACGCCGGCGTTTACGGCTTCTTCTTGGGGCGGGTATAGCTCGGCGATGCCACTATGAAGCGTGACCTCTTTTACGGGTTCTGGCACTGGTAGCTCTGTGATCTTCAAGTTTTTCGCCGTTAAGCTGGTTTATTGTCAGTGAGTATGAGTTTGGTGTGGGTTATTAGGGTTTTTTGCCTGTGACCTGCGTGTTCTATTGAAAAAACAAATTGGTAATTTTCAGTTACTTTTGGTTATTTTTTGTTACTGATTGTAGCGGCGCCTCTGTACGGTTACGTTTTTCTACCTGAACTTGCAATATTATCTGCAGACTGTATTACCTTATAGGTTGTGATTTGTTTGGTTGAAAATGTTAAAGCATTACTTAAAGCGCATGAAAACCTAAAACGCGAGGTCTATTTGGATAACGAGAACTCAACGGTGGTTCCTAAAGAAGTGGTTGACGAAATGCTGCCCTACTACAGCCAGCGAGCTTACGGCAACCCCACGCTTACGCATAAGCCCGGCTGGGAAGCCTTCGAAACCATCATGGAGTCAGCCCAAAAAATCAGCCAGTTCTTAGGCGCCAAAATCCTCGAAGAAATAACCTTCACGCCAGGCGAAACAGAAGCCAACAACCTAGCCCTAATGGGCGCGGCTTTCGCCAACAAACACAAAGGCACAAAAATCGTCATCTCAGAGATCGAACCCATAAACGTCTTGCACGTGACCGACCTGCTGAAGAAGTTTGGGTTCACCACCACCAAAATCCCCGTGGACAGGGAAGGCTTCCTCGACCTCGAGAAGCTTAAAGAAGCCGTGAACAAAGAAACGATTCTGGCAAGCGTGTCAATGGCTAATAACGAGATCGGAACCATCCAGCCCGTGAAAGAAGCGTTAGACATAGTTAAGGACAAAAACTCGGAAACCCTGTTCCACACGGACACTTCAGACGCTTATGGACGGATTCCCGTCAACGTGCAGGACTTGAAAGTGGACATGGCAACCGTAAGCAGCTACAAGATTCTAGGACCCCGCGGAATAGGCGCGCTGTACGTGAAAGAAGGCGTGAACGTGGACAAGATTTTAGAGGGTCAGATAGGGACGCAGAAGCTTTGGCCTGGAGTTGAAAACACTCCGCTCATAGTCGGCTTCACTAAGGCGTCTGAGTTGGCTTTTCAAGATTTTGAAGCTAACGTGAACCACATGCGCACGATGAGAGACAAACTTGTGGGCGGCATATTTACGGAGCTCACGGACGTGAAGTTTAACGGTCCAAAAGGCGACAAGAGAGTTCCTGACAACGCGAACGTCAGCATTCTAAGGTGCGAGGGCGAAGCCTTGACGATTGAGTTAAGCCTTAAAGGCGTTTACATTTCCAGCGGCAGCGCGTGCAGCAGAAGGCTCCTTCAGCCCAGCCATGTTCTCGTTGCCATAGGTCGCAGATTCAGTGAAGCCCACGGCAGCATATTGATGAAGACAACGCGGTATCACACGGAAGAGGATATAACTTATGTTTTGGAAGTGTTACCTATTGCAGTGAACAGAATAAGAGGGATAGTTGGTTCCACAGGAGTTGATTAAGAATGTCGCGTGTACCCTTACCTTACACCCAGAAAGTTCTTGACTTGTTCAGAAACCCCAAAAACCTCGGAAAACTGGAAGACGCCAACGTCATCTCGGTTGCAGGGAACCCCGCCTGCGGAGACATGATAACCTTCTACATGAAAATCAACGAGCAGGACATTATTGAAAAAATTTCGTTCGAAAGCTACGGGTGCGCAGCGAACATAGCGACCGCAAGCATAGTCACCGAGATGATCAAGGGGCTGCATCTTGAGAACGCGTGGAAAGACGTAACTTGGAAGAAAGTGACTGACGAAGTAGGTGGCTTGCCAAGCGTTAAATTTCACTGTGGCATCCTCGCTGTGGGCGCAGTCAAACGGGCGATCCGAAAATACTATGAGCAGAAAGGTTCAGCGCCCAGCTGGCTTCCTAAAGAATTCACTTTTGAGGAGAAACAGGCGCTGGAAGAGGAAGAACTCGCTAAAAGGCTGTCAAAGAGACTGAAGGCTGCGGAGGAAAAATAATTTAGACCCCTACAGGATTCGCGAAGACTTTCCTATATTAAAACGGAAAATAAACAACAATCCTCTAATCTACTTTGACAACGCTGCAACCACGCAGAAACCCCGCCAAGTGATCGAGGCTATAAAGAACTTTTATGAGAACCACAATGGCAACGTTCACAGGGCAGTCCACTCGCTCTCTCAGGAAGCAACAGACATGTATGAAAACGCCCGAGAGAAAATCGCCAGGTTCATAAATGCAAAAGACGCCGCGGAAATAGTTTTCGTCAGAAACACAACCGAAGCCATAAACCTCGTGGCGTATTCTCGGGGTCTTCGTAACTTGAAGAAGGGTGATGAGGTTCTGTTGTCCTTAATGGAACACCACAGTAACATCGTTCCATGGGCGATAATCTCAGAAATAAACGGGTTCACCATTAAGTACGCGAAAGTTAACAGTGACGGAACACTGGACTACGAGGATTTCGAGAGCAAGTTCTCCAGCAAAACAAAGATCGCCTGCTTAAGTCACGTTTCAAACGTCAGCGGCGTAATTAACGACGTCAAAAGAATCGCCAAAGTTGCCCATGAACACGGTGCCTTAATGCTGGTGGACGGCGCGCAGTCTGTTCCGCACATGCCTGTGGACGTTAGAGATTCGGACACGGATTTTCTGGCTTTTTCTGGACACAAAATGTTGGGACCAACAGGCATCGGCGTACTTTACGGCAAAAAAGAGCATCTTGAAAAGATGGCGCCGTTCCAAGGTGGAGGCGAAATGATACGGGAAGTGTCCTTCAACCAAGGAAAAGAGCAGTGCACCATAACGTGGAACGACCCGCCATGGAAGTTTGAAGCGGGAACCCCCAACATATGCGGGGCAATAGCACTAATGGAAGCAATCAGATACCTTGAGCGCATAGGCATGGGGGAAGTGTTAAAGCATGAAAAGTCGCTAACCGAGTACGCTGTTAAGCGCATGCGAGAATGCAGCAAAGTTACGCTTCACGGACCCAGCGACCTATCCGCCAAGTGCGGAATAATACCCTTCACCGTTGAGGGCTTGTCTTCGCATGATGTGGCGCTTTTCTGCGATGCTTACGGCATAATGATGCGGAGCGGTTTCCATTGCGCACAACCGTTGCATCAAGTTTTCAAGCTGCAATCTTCCACTCGAGCAAGCTTCTACATTTACAACACGCGCGAAGAAATCGACCGATTTGTCGAAGTTTTAAAGGAGATTGAGCAGTTCTGATGTCTACAGTTGAAGATTACGTGGCAAGAATCGAAGAGACGTGCGGCGAAGAAAAAGGCGTCGTGGTTACCTTCAAATACGACAAAAAAGATGAAGCCATCGCCAAGATCCTGAAGAAAGCAAAGCTGAAGAATTCCCTCTCAGGAATTATTTTTGACTTAGCTTTTCAAGGAATTTCATTCCGCATGTTCTCAAGCGGAAAAGCCATCTTTAAAGGCGTCAAGAGCAAGGAAGAGCTGCACGATATGTTAGCGACTCTTCTGCTTTAGCCGTCATCCCACAAGCCGATTAGCTTAGGACTGCCCATTTGCACTTTTCTTTCCCCTAATCTCCTGCAGCATAGCCTTCGGCAACTTGCGTGCTTCTTTATCGATAGCCATCAGTATTGCCAGATAGACTATGGCACCAACAGCGGTTAAAACTAAAACCTGACCTATATAAAATATTATTTCCATCGTGGTTGCCGCTGCAGATATTTCTGCTGGATGAGGCAGAAAGAACAGCAACGCGCCAGCTACGGCAGAAGCTAAAACATACTTAGATATGCTTTTCCATGGGATGTCTACTTTAACCGTTTTACGCACAAGACCGTACAAGATAATAAACAAAAACAGGTGGGATATTGCGATAATTGCGCTCACATAAAACGCAGCCTGCAGAGGCTGGTTGAAAGCATAAGTTGTCAACACGAAATACGTCACAGGAAGTATTATCGCCGATTGGACGTAAGGCAAAGAAAAAGCGACAAACAACCTGCTTCTGACTAAGGCTTTGAAAGATATTTTCTCATCTTGGTCCAAGCTCTCCATCCCAAAAAGCACGGCGCTGAAAATATTGTTAGTCACTAAGATCAAGGCATCCAAAGCTAACACGACAAGTATTATCCCTGCGTCAGGGTAGTCTCGTCTTAAAATTGTAATGTAAGAGTTGGCCATAACCACGGCGACAACGGTCATGGGGATGGCGAACATCAAAACCATCTTCAGCGATGTCGTAATGTCCTCTTTTTTTCTCTCCGCCAAAAGCTTGGGGTAAAGCGCAAAAGCCAAAAAAGACGCGTAAGAGATAACGTTTGTAATCGTCGCTGCAGCCCCGTATCTTCCTCGACCGCCAGCTCCACCTATCTCGTAGAGCATGATGAACACGTAAGCTGCGATCTGGCTGCCTATCACGTTGTAGATGTTCGCTATAGAGCCTTTAAGCCACTGTTTTACGTATCCCCACTTAATCTTTTCCTTAAATCGGTCTGCGAGGACTTTGACGTAATAAACTATTTGGATGCTGATGGCTGCGATGGTGGCGACTAAGGCGCCTATGAGGGGTTGCCCCATTTGAACGATTAACACGTAGCCCAAGATAACTTTGCCAACTTGTTGGACGAGTAATCCGTACCCTATTGTCTGCGGTATAGAAGCTTGAAGGCAACCTTCAAAGAGAGTGAGAGCGTATAACTCCACGATTTGAAGTGAAGCTATAAAATAAACTGGCAGGAAATTTGTTGAAATGCCTAACATGGGAAGAAAAAACGGTACAAACGCAAGATAGGCTATGGTGCTTATTGCCGAGATTATCAGGTTTGTTACAAATCCTGTTTTAGTTGAGCCTTCTTTTCCTCTGGCGACGAATCGCATTACCCAGAAGGGGGTCACTCCCACCAATATTGTAAAGTACGCGAGAATGTCATTAACGTTGAACCATATGCCATATTGTTCGTTTGTGGTTGACCAAGCCACCATAAACTGGAAAATTAACCCTGTTGCTACACTGAGCATTTTAGCTGCAAATATGACGAA
>CAZWPI010000072.1:0-7989 GCA_964636055.1 uncultured Candidatus Bathyarchaeia archaeon | reverse complement strand
TCGGACAATCCCTTTCTTCACCAAATAATCCGCGATATGAGGTCGTCCCAGCACACCGTCAACGGAAGCTTCAATCTCCTCAAAATCTTTCTTCGTTAGCTTAGCTATTCCTTCCTTCTCGAATTCGCCGTTAAGGTTATCAAGGATTTTGGCTGCTCTTTCCTCGCGGTACTCCGCCATCTGTCGAAGCTTATCCGCTAACGCCCTGTTCGTTGCGTCAAATTGGTAACCCAAGAAATCCAGTGATACTGGCTTGCCCCCGCGGTATTTTGGATGCGAGAAGGTCACATTCAACTCAACGCCAGAAACATACCGGATTCCAGTTTTTCCAGCCAAATCCAAAGCTATCAGTTGGCAGCCAATCGAATCGTGGTCCGTAATCGACATAAACCCGATGTTTCTACGCTTGGCTTCCTTAATGATTTCTTCAACCGTGAAAGCCCCATCGGAACTTTGAGAGTGAATATGCAAATCTATTATCATTGAACTGCCCGGTTACCTTTTTTCCATTCCGATGACGTACCAGTCCTCGGGAGAATCATAGCACGTGTCAACCGTCAAATGCACTATCCTGAGCTTTGGATAGCGCTTCTTCAAGTCGTCTAGGTCAACGGGTTCAAACTTGCGCTTGTTGGCAAGATACGCCTCCACTGTAAGCGCGTTTGACTCATACTTCTCCTTAGTTCTTCTCTTGATCCGCTCAACCGACACTTCTTGAGGACAGCTGGTTTCAAGTATGGCAAAAGTCATACCGTGCTTTGCCGCAATCTCAGCCGCACGCCTCCGCAGCTCCTGAGTCACAAAAGTAGCATCCAAGATAACGCCTTTGCTCTTCCCAGCAAGCTCATCTGCCCGGCGAAACATCTCATCATAAACAGACAACCGTTTGTTCATATTTCCTGCAACTTTCGGGTCAAACACATCCTCGTTCTTTAGAACCTCCAATCGAATTAAGTCGCTTCGAAGGATGAGATACCCCTTGATCTTTGACACTTCTTCTGAAGTCTCTGTTTTCCAGGTTGCTGGAAGCCCGCACGTGATCAGCAGAGTCCCCGTCCCTAACTCAGTTTTAATAAACTCGGCGAAAGGCTCCCTCACTTGCATACCTCTCACAGTTAAGTTCAGGTGAAACGTAATTAAACCTTTCCAGCAAGGGAACTGCTTGAGAGACAATTGCACTACAAGGTCAGAGGCAAAGCTAAATAGTTAGGCAATAATTCTTTTCTGAAAAGAAGGAAAACATAATGGAAAAATTCCAAGTTAAAGACAAGACCATAGCGCCTCAAGGCCATTTGCAAATCGAGTGGGCGTCGGCTCACATGCCAGTTTTGAACCAAGTCAAGAGCAGATTCAGCAAGGAACAACCGCTGAAAGGCTTAATTCTTGGAGCATGCCTGCACGTAACCAAGGAAACCGCTGTCTTAGTGGATACACTGATGGCTGGAGGCGCTCAAGTTGCTTTGTGCGGTTCCAACCCCCTGTCCACACAGGATGATGTAGCCGCGGCGCTGGCTGAAAAAGGCGTCCACGTTTTTGCAAAGCGCGGACAGACAACCGAAGAATACTACTGGTGCATCGACAAAGTGCTTGACTACAAGCCAGTGATAACCCTTGACGACGGCGCCGACCTCGTCGGCACACTACACAGCAAACGGAAGGAAGCGCTGGCGAGCGTTAAGGGCGGAACCGAAGAAACAACCACAGGCGTGATTCGGCTACGGGCGATGGAAAAAGCTGGAAGCCTCAAGTACCCGATCATAGCCGTAAACGACGCTTACACGAAATACCTATTCGACAACCGCTACGGAACGGGACAAAGCACCCTAGACGGAATCCTGAGAGCCACAAACACACTCATAGCAGGCAAAACCTTCGTGGTCTGCGGATACGGCTGGTGCAGCAGAGGCATAGCCATGCGAGCAGAAGGAATGGGCGCAAACGTCATAGTAACCGAAGTGAACCCGCTAAGGGCGTTAGAAGCAGCAATGAACGGTTTCCGCGTCATGCCCATAGCTGAAGCAGCAGTCACAGGCGACATATTCGTAACCGCCACAGGCGACATCAACGTCATACGCAAAGAGCACATGCAGAAAATGAAAGACGGCGCCATAATCGCCAACAGCGGACACTTCAACGTCGAAATAAGCCTAAAAGATTTGGAAGAGCTGTCAGAAGCCAAAAGAACGATGCGTCCTAACCTTGTGGAATACAAGCTGAAAGACGGCAGAAAACTCTACCTGTTAGCCGAAGGAAGACTTGTAAATCTGTCCGCGGCGGAAGGCCACCCGTCAGAAGTAATGGATATGTCTTTCGCAAACCAGGCACTATGCGCGGAGTATATGGCTAAAACTGCGAAAATGCCGCCAAAAGTCTACACAGTTCCCAAAGACATAGATGAAAAAGTTGCTGAACTGAAGCTTAAGTCCATGGGGATAAAGATCGACGAGCTCACGGCTGAACAGAAAAAGTATTTAGCGGCATGGGAAACAGGAACCACATAGCAAAAGTATATCGGTGGATATGGTAAACTTTAAATGGATTAAGATAATAACATGGCTAATAACTGGTGAAACACAATGAGTAAAGATCAAGCAATAGGTGGAGCAATATTCATCGTATGCATAGTTGTTGCAATAGGCTACTTGGTAACATTGTTCTATCCTGATTGGCTCGTACAAGTCGGACTACTCGGCGATACCTCAAACGTTCAGTTCTGGGTCATAGCGGTTCCCGTCTTCATAGCTTTCGTCGCCATAATGTTCATCGGCGCATGGATTGGTTGGACAATGGCCACTACACCACCGCCGAAACCCATCGAAGAAATCACAACCGAGATAGAAGAAGAGAAAAAAGAAGAGGAACCAGCAGAAACGAAAATGCCAGAAGAAGCCACAGAAGAAAAGACGGCCAAAAAGAAAAGTTAAAACAACAAGAATTCTACGATCTAACACCTAAAACATCCCAATTCTACAGTTTTTTTAATTTTAGGAAACTTGATGCCATGTTTGTGGAAACTGTGTAAAATAATGAGGGTTACAGTCCCAACATTTTGAAAGCGAAGTATAACCCAGCACTAACTATGGCAGAGACAATGAACACTGTTAAAAGAAGCTTGGGAGAAAACGAAACAAAAAAACCCTCCTCACTTTTAGGTTGCACATCATATTCTTTAATTTCACGTGTCACGGCGCCAACGCGAACAACAGCTGTGAATTTCTTTGTCTCAACCTCAACGGTGTAAACTTCCCCTTCTAAAGAAACCCGCTTAGGCTTCAAACCGCCCTTGTGCCCCAGTCTCTTCAAAAAGGCAGTGGTCATAGTGGTAACTACTTCAGCGTTCAATTTCTTCAGTTGAGGAGTCGCAGAAGTAACAACTTCTGGAGCGGTTTCTTGCGAAGTCGCCGACAAACGTACTGTCTCCTAGCTATGCTTAAGAAAACTAACGGGAGCGTTATAAGGAGGTGTGTGTATCACGAAGAACCGACCCCTACTCATTCATTTTCTTAAGCATGCATGTAACTATGTCCTTGCACATCATACACTCGTCCGGAATCTGCTCTTTTGAGGATTTTTCACTCAGATAGCCAAGGTAGTGCAGGCATTCAGATGATGCTTGAGGCGTTTCAACTTGTTCTTCCACATGCGGCATCGTCTCTTCAACTTCAGTTTCAGCTTCTTCTTCTGCTGGTTCTTCAGTTTCTTCCTGCTCAAAGGTTTCTGGTTCATCAAAGGCGGCTGGCGGTTCATTATCCAGCTTTATCTCGGTTAAGCAGTACGGGCACGCATCGTAAGGTTCCTCAGTATCCTGCTGCAGATTCAACGCCCTCAGAGGCTTAGTGAATACTTTGCCACAAGAGGGGTTCGGGCAAGTAAATGCGCTACTTTTTTTGTTTTTCGCTTCTATCTGGGATATGGCTATAGCCCTCCTGTAGAAGTAAATACGAATTACCCGTTTATAGTGTTAATGAATTCAAAATAAGTATCCCTATTCAAGGTTGCATTGCTGTGCGGGAGAAGCAAGCTTTTTAAGGTCTTCAACGCCTTCGGCGTAACCTGAAGCCAACAGAACATCGCCTAGTTGAATCTGCATGTCTGGTTTGGGGCGTAAACTTTTTTCGCCGCGTTTTATGGCGAGTATCCACATGCCTGTTTCTTCGGGCACCCGCGCTTCTTTCAGCGTCTTGTTAATGAGTGGAGAACCTTCGGTCACGCAAGCTTGGGTAACAGTCTCCTCAGCTTCCCGTATAGCTAGCTTCAACACCGGATGCGGTTCAATGCCTCTCAGCACAACCTCAGCTATCTCAGCCGCAGCGTCTGCAATTCTTTCGGTCGCCACACCCAACCTGATAAGCCCTAAAAAGCCAGAAGCCTCTTCTTTCTTAAAATCGCTTGTCAAAGCCAGCAGCTCGAAGTCTGTATGCAGCTTATCCATGTACTCTTCAAGGCGCTCCACTTCTTCAGCCAGTTCTTTGCTGTTCAACATGAGCGATGAATAAGCCAAGTCAATCATAAGCTCAGAGGTGTTCTTAAGCTCAACGAACCGCGCGACAATCTCTTCGAAAACTTCCTGCTTATGCTCCACCATGGCTAGTCCTCCAACTTGGTAAGTCTGCCTTCAGCTAAATCTTTAAACTCTTTAATGCCCATAGGGGCTCCGCGCGTTATTAGAATGTCTCCAAGAAAAACACGCTCAGTTTCGCCAGGGTCCAGTATCCAATCTTTGTTTCGGCGGATGGCGATTATGTCAACGCCCATTCTCGCAGCTAAATCAAGTTCGTCTATCCGTTTTCCTGCTATCACTGAGCCTTCCTTGACGGTTGCCTTCATGAGACGCTCTTCAACTTTTTCGAAAATCTCGCCGATTATCGGGTGTATGCCGATGTTGCGCGTTACTATGGCGGCGATGTCCGCGGCGGCATCGGAGATTTTGTCTGCGGCGGCGGCTACTGTGGAAACACCTATCAAGGTTTCCGCGTCTTCGGCGTCTCTGGCTGCAATCATTATTTCCATGTCTAAAAGATACGCCAAAGTGTCGATGCGGCTTTCCAGTTCTATAACGTCTTCTGCAAGTTCCTTGTCGTTGAATAGGGCGGCGGAATAAGCCAAGTCGATCATGAGTTCAGAGAGGTTCTTCATTTCCACCAGAAGATCGCTGACTGGGATAGGTTTGTATTCTATCTTTTCAAATTGTGGCATACTTTTGAATGGCGCTCCGCAGTTAGATATTGGTCATGGAATATTTTAATTATACTCTTCAGGTTATCAGATTAAGAGCAACGCTACGAGCAAAGCGATGGATGTTATGCTGTCGGCGAAAGAACTCTCGATGGGAATAACAAAATTATCAGGGTCTAAACCTCGTTTAAACGTTAGTATCGAAATTGAATAGGACAAAAGCACTATTGCGGCGACAGCGATTAAGTTGGCGATAAGCAAAACAGAGAGGAGACTCAGAAAAGAGACCATCGAGAACAAGCCGTTTATCGCCAGAGACAAGACCGTTAAGACAACAAACACCATAAGGGAGGCGGACCAAGCACTAAAAATGTTCTTCGCGTGGCTCCGCATTGAAAATAAAGAAGGAGTAAGCAAACCTAAGGCAAGTTTTGTGGTGGCAGTGGAACCCACAACGGAGCCCACGTCGCCGATTGTGTCAATTAAAGCTGGATAAACCGTGAAAACTTCTTTCCGGTCCGCCACAAAATAGCTTATTTGCTTGAGAACAGTCCCTGTTACGTTAACCACGAAAGCCACCAGAAGCATCGTAGTCATAGACTCCTTGATGGTTTTGATGAAATCCACCTCATGCATGTTTTTTGGCAAGATGTACAAAACAAGAAAACCGAAGGCCAAAGCGATAGCGGCAATTATCCAGCTACCCAAGTAACCGGAGAAAAACAGGCTTATAACGCCGATGTAGAAGAGGGTTATGAAAATGTCAGCGACGGTGGACATGATTGGGTAAACCACGATGTCAGGGTCTAACCCTCGCTTGAACGAAACAAAAGACACTTTTATCGTTATCAAAGAAAGAAGTAGCCCAATAGCCATGGTTGCCATCACAACGGACAAAATCGCTGGGAAATCAGAAAAGGTTATCCCCCAAAACAGGTTCCCGAAGACGATGGCGATGCTGCTCATCGCGACGCTTGTTGCCAACGTTATTACGACTAAGGCTTCAAACAGCTTGTAGAAACTTGCCGTGTTCCTGAAAAATCTAGGATGAATTGTGCCGAGGTGCAGTGCGGTGCTTAAGCGTCCGCTTAGCAAGCCTCCGATGACTCCTTTCGCGCTCAATATGGCGGGGTAGACGGCTATAGCCCATGGTGAAACCAGAAAAATTCCAAGCTGAGAAGCCACCATAAAGCCAGCTAATAATCCGCCAATATCGAAAATGTATGCTAACGATGTTTCTTTAAGCAGCCTCATGAAGCTTTGTGAAATGTCTTCGTGAGACAAGCGTTATCGCCTCCCAAAAAATGTTGTGCCAAATGATATAGAAGAGAACAAAAGGGAAGGCAGGAAAATTGACAAAAAAAGTTTTGACACGTAATTAAGTGGTTTAAGGCAGCATAGTGATGTGGTACAGGGCGCTGGCGCTAGAAGGGCATTGAATTGACGATGGGAAGTGTAGACTACTCTCATTTTGTTCCCCTTGCAGACGTTGTTCGTTTTCAGCCATCCACAGGCACCTCTCTAATAGCACGTGCGCATGTGGGCTGCCAAATACCACTTCAACTTGCACTCCTAACTTTTTATTGAGAAGCTGTATATCGCTTAAATAACTTTCTGAGAGTGATTTCGAATCCATACTAAAGCTTCACAAGCGTTTTTAATCGTTAACACTTGAAAAGTATTCTTGCGACGAACTCAAAGTGTGAATCCAAATGTATTCGGCATGGATAAAAATTGACGATAGCTTGCCGTGGATAGAACTTGAGGAAGCATTCCAAACCAAAGCTGAAGCACAAAAAGCAGTGAAAGAAATACTAAGCAAAACCAAAATAAAGATTTCCAAGCTGCCGAAACAAGAAAAGCAGATTAAAGCTGCGATAAGAGTGAGGCATTAAAACAGTAGATGCGCGGCTTCTTAACGTGACTTCTTTGGTTGATAAATACACCACGGGTCTTCAGTCAGATAGTCTCCTTTCAACTCTGCAGGCTCATGAAGGTCTCCACAGTAGTCTATAAAATCACTTGAAAGCCCATACGCCCGTGCACGGCAACCCCCGCATAAAGCGCGGTGCTCGCATACGCCGCATTTGCCTTTCAAGGCGTCAAAGTCGCGTAGGGTTTTAAACATGTCTGAATGGAACCATATTTCTTTGAATGATTTCTCGCGTACGTTGCCGAGTTTAATGGGAAGATACGGGCATGGAGTGACATCGCCGTTTGGATAAACGCGGCAGTAGTACAATCCTGCGAGGCAGCCCCGAATCCAGCGGCTCATGTCCAGACCCATGTCCTTCGCGATCCGCATGAATTGAGGCGCGCACGAAGGTCTTACGTTAAGTCTGTGTTTGGCAACCTTTGCGAAGGTTGTCTTAATCATGTTTTCGTATTCAGCTGGGGATATGTCGGCGATTTTCACGCCTCTTCCCGTAGGCACAAGAAAGAACAGGTGGAAGTTTTCCACGCCCAGCGTTTCAGCCAGCGACATAATGTCATCGATTTGATCGTAGTTTTGCTGAGTCAACGTCGTGTTCACCTGGACAAGCACGCCGTTTTCCTGCAAGGCTTTAATGGCGCCAACAGCCTTGTCCCATGAGCCCTTTACGCCCCTGAACTCGTCATGCTGCTCTGGAATATGCGAATCCAAGCTAATCGAAACGGTTTCTATGCCCGCGTCCTTGAGCCGTTGCGCGGCGGTGGCATCAATAAGGCTGCCGTTGCTTCCCACCCCCATCTTCAAACCTTTCGATGCACCGTAGCGGACAAGTTCGTAGACGTCTTGGCGCAAAAGAGGCTCACCGCCGCTCAAGATAAGCA
>CAZWPI010000071.1:0-8127 GCA_964636055.1 uncultured Candidatus Bathyarchaeia archaeon | reverse complement strand
TTTGTTTGGTTTGGCGTCATTGTTTTGACTTTATTTAGGTTTCTTGCTGTTCAGGCTGTTCAGGTTCAACCCATTTCTCAACGAGCAGCTTATCATCTTTCAGCTTGAAGCTCACCTTGACGAATATGAAATAGTTCGTTTTTAGAGATTCGGGCACTGAAGAACAGTTCCCACCTTCAATATCTTGCTACAGAAATGACGCTGTTCCCTGAATTGAAAATGAGTTTGATATTGTATAATCCGCCCGCAACGTAAGGTCCCTTCACATACAAAGAGCCCGTGGAGTTAGCTGGGATTGATGCGCCGTTTCCGAGGAGGTTAAGAATTTCACGTGGTTCATCGTTTATATATGCCGTCTGGACGGATACCTCATGGTTTAGTCTATTTCCCACGTGAATTGTCATACAGGTGTCGTTTATGTTCACGTTTTCAATAAGCAAACTGAAAGGCTGCGTAGAATCACTTTGAGTAATGTTTCCGACTAATCCAATAACAAAATTGAATAGGACAATTCCCAGGACGAACACTATTATAATTAATAACATGACGGAAAGAACAGCGGATACCGCTCTTTCGCCTTTAGCCATCCTTAACATATGCTGTAGCCGCCTTATGTCCTATAGGAGTTAGCCTAGCCGCGGTTGGGTTTGAACCCTAACCAAGTGAAACCAAACAACTATTGAGAATTATAATTCAATCGGCATGCTCCTGCCGAAAAAGATCTGGGAAATTATCTAGCCAATCACGGTAGGAATCTCTTACTGTGACATCGTTGGTATTTAAGCTGCGGGCAATTTCTCGTTGAGTCTTCTTTGCCTTATTTTTCATGCCTAAAAGATAGAAAATGCCAGATAGCAGCCCTTTTTCACTTTTTCCGCTGAAGAAAATGCGTCTTCTTTTATGGACTGTTTTGATAATCTGTGAGGCTTCTGCCGCTATTAATTCGGCTATTGATTGGTCCTGCCATACCTTAGAAGCCGATGATAGCACTTTTTTGGAAGATAATCGTTCAGCATTGTACTTTTTTTGTCCCTTTAAGGTATTCCGAGCAGCACTTACATTTTGGGGGGTTATTGCTTGGAATTTTTTCAGAAATTTGCCTTCCAAAATTTTCCTCTCCAATCATGTTAGATGATATTTTGAAGTTTTTCAGCAACTTCTGCCAAGTTTTTAACGAAGGGGTGGTTTGGCTTTTCCACAGCTAACAATGTTGTTCTTTCTGTCTGAAGCACGTCACAATAGCACGGTATTACGCCTATTACTGGATGTTTCAAAATTCTTTCCAATCTATCGGCTATGTTTACATCGTTTTCGTTGGATTTAACTCGCATTTCAGGTGAGGATTTATTCACTAGAACTACGGCTTTCTTGTCAAGCGCGTCATAGAGTTCAGCGAGCATATCTTCGGTGCCCTTCAAGTCCAATGAATCTAAAGTTGTAACTATCATGGAAATGTCCGAGCTAACTATGGCGTTGATCGAGGAATATTGCATGCCTGGGCTAGTGTCGGAGATACAAAAATCTACATTCATATCATTAAGTGTAGAGAGTAACGAAAAAAGCTTTTTAACGGCTGTCACTTCCCAAGCTCTGCTTTTTTCCATAACGTTTCGCATCGCTTCTATGGCGGGGTTTGCGAGACCTATCAATAATCTTCCTCTCAGATTATATTTTCCAGATATTTCTGTCAAAATCTGCTCCGCGGCACACTTGCCATTTAGGAAATCATTCAACCAGCATTTAACTGGAATCTTAATTTCCTCGGAAAACACCATTGCTAGACTGGGAGCGCGAAAATCAAGGTCTAAAAGGGCAACATTGAAACCTTTATTGGCAAGGATGACTGCCAAATTAGTTGCGATAACAGTCTTTCCGGTTCCGCCTCGTGAAGAATGGATCGCTATAGTTTTTACGCTCACTCTTTAGCCTCCACTTGAGGTTGAATGTAGAAATAAACGTCACGTCCCTCTCTTTTTTTCTTCAGGTAGCCAAGTCGCACCAACTGGTTTGCTGAAGCACTTTCTACGGCTCTCAGTCTCTTTGTTTCCTTTGCGATGTCTTTAGCTGTTGCTTTTTCCAGTTTGTACAAAACCATCACGGTCTTTCTCAGGGACATGGGCAACGATAACAACGCCATGACATCAGGCGCAAGTTTCAAGTCTGGCATCGGCTTCTTTTTGTTGCCTGCTTTTTGAAGAAACTCTTCTTGCGTCTCGAGCAATTTACGGTTTGAGTTTATCAATAATTCAAGTTTTTCGTTAGCTTCGTGAAGTTCATCGATTATTCTCGCTAACAGCACCGCGGTTTTCAAATTTAACGCCATATCCTTTGAAGACATATTACACAACCATAAGTATTGTTGTTCATACATTAATACACAATATATAAGTTTTGCGAAGCATGGGTACAAATTTCTTGGTCTAGCGGAAACATAAAAATATAACAAGAAAAAACATAGACTCTTTCTGAGTAAAATGTACGAAAAATATACGATAGAGGAACGCTGCCGAAGAATCCTCGAAGACAACGGCGGAGCAATCGCAGATAAAGCCAGAAAAATACTGCTTGAAGATCACGCGTTGAAGGATTTGCTGCAGCCTCTGGAGTTTATATCGAAGAATTGGCGCGATCTTACCCCAGCGTTAACCAATCTTTCTTGTGAGGTTGTGGGAGGGCGACCCGACGAAACACATGAAGTGTCGTTAGCAATGTGTCTCATGCATCTCAGCTTTTACATCTGGGATGACATAATTGATAATGTCCGATCCAAGGCTTTTAAGCCGACCCTCTTTGGGAAATTCGGCGGAGACACATCCTTAATTATCGGAGGGCTCGCGTCGGCCAAGGCCTTCTTAGTCCTTAACGAAATAAACATGGAGAAAGCAAAACGTCAAACCATTAGTGAATTAGTCTGGAGACTTTGGACCCAGATGACTAGAGTTGAAATAATAACATCCGAATTGATAAGCAAGAAAAAATTTTCTTACAAAAAGAAAATGTGGAAAATCAAGATGGAAGCTGTAGATACAGAAACATGCTTAAGAATTGGGGCTATAATAGGAAATGGCTCTGAAGACGAAATCTATCGTCTGGGAAAATACGGATTTTACATTGGCGTAATCTTGGCACTGTGGAATGATTTTCGCGTTTCGGTCAATTTTACATTAGAACTGGCTGAGAGAATAAGAAGCGGAAGACTGCCTTACTCCTTATTATGGGCATGTAGCCGTTCTGAAAAACTTCGAAGAAAAACTGAGAAGCTAACAGACACAAAAAGAATTGAAGAAACGCAAATAAAAGAAATCGTACAAGCGATGTTAGACATAAAAACCCTAGACCATGTTGCAAAAAAAATTACACGATACGCGAAGAAAGCAAAATGGGAATTATCTAACTTAAATAAAAGCAATGCTACTCATACGATGAAATCTTTTGCAGATCTTCAACCCAGACTTTTCAGGGAAAGCTTTTCAATACTATAGGCGTAAATAGTTATATCAAATCAGGCCATTTTTGATCAGGCCCTACAGAGAGCAGCACCGATACTATTGTACCCAGATAGATCCTTGGAACCTTGGCTTTTCTGCAAACTTTTATCAGCAGATTTCTGTCTTTTTTCTCAACTGCGTCTTTAACCTGTGAGCAGAATTCAGGGGCGGCTAGTGTCTGGAGATGGGAAGATACATCAACTATCCTTTCGTTAAGAGTTTTCATAATCCTCTAAAAGCTTCTTTTTCCCTTTTAAGGTTTTTTATGTTAAAGCTTTATGAACAATGGCGGTAATGATATTTATCTCATACCATGAACATACTAAAAAGCGAAATACTAATTGCAAAGCGTGGTTTTCTGGAGATAGCCTTACTTTTTTCCTTTTTCTTTACTTTATATCTTATTTTCTCGTCCTCCATCCCAATGTATATAACTTCATCTTCTTCAAATTACTCGATTATACAAGCATTACTTAATTTTGAACTCGCTATAACATTGATAGCAAACAGCTTTTTTGTTGATAGAATAAACATAATGGGTTCAATTCGCACAAGTTCTATTACAACCATAATCATGACTGTTGTTCTTTTTCTTGCTCCAAACGATATTCTAAAGATAGCAGTCCTTTTTGTAATAGGTGTATTCTTCGGTCTAAGTCTTTCCAGTTACATCGCATACTTCTGGAAACAAACGGTTCCAGAAGAACGCGGAAGAATATCCGGACTCATTGGATTTGTTGCATTGCCATTTAGTTTCATCGTAGCTCGTTTAATAGCACCAAGCCTTAATTTTCTCGGGGCAGTAACATTAATCATTTTGGTCAATTTTGGGATATTATTGATTGGTTTGTTAAGACCCATGAAAAAAGTAAGAAAAATCGAAAAAGAACATGGAAATTATTATGAAAAAAGAACAGTTCTTCTGTACTCGATTCCATGGATATTTTTTTCTTTAGTTAATGTTACATTGGCAAAGAACGCTTCAGTCTGGATCACGCAACAAGTATCATCTTTCTTTTATTTGTTCTTACTCGGCTTGCAGTTCGTCGGCGTTGTTTTCGGATGTATAATTGGAGGAACAGTAGCAGATTTCTTAGGGCGCAGATTATCTTTGGTTATCAGTCTTACCTCATATGGAAGTAGCGCTGCTCTAATTGCATTATTTTCGAGCAATGAGGTGTTTTCATTTGTGTATATCGTAAACGGCTTGAGTTGGGGCGTACTTTTCACGCTATACATTTTTGTCATCTGGGGCGATATGGCCAATAAAGATAATTACGCAAAAATATATTCGATTGGATTAACGACTTATTTTCTGTCTGTAGGCATTGGTTTTCTTATACCAGTATCTATTCCAATAGTTACCAGTTCTCTTGCAACTTGCTTATTGGTTTTTCTTTTAAACATACCAATAGCATTAGCTCCTGAATTATTATCGCCATACTTTCGCGAAAGAACTAAATTGAGACTACATATGAAGGCGGTAAAGAAAATCAAAAATCAACCAAAAAATTAAGGGAAATAACTATCATAAAATCTTGGAAAGGCCGTTGTCTCCTTTATATTTTCGAGTTTGCATATCCATTGGATTAGCCTCTCAAGTCCCATGGCAAATGCCGAACGAGGAACAGAAGAGTACTGCATAAAACTCACGTACCAAAGTTGGTCGGCGGGGTTTATATTCTCTTCGGCCATCTTTTTGGACATAACTTCTTTTTCAGTTATCATTTGGGTACCGCTACCGATTTCTCCGTATCCTTCAGGTGCAAGCAAGTCTGTGGACAATGTTAGCTCTGGTCTCTTAGGATCTGATTTTAGGAAGAAAGTCTCGATATCGATTGGGAACTTCACTATGAAGAACGGTTTATTGAACCTTAGGCTAAGATGGTTTTCCAGTTCCCAGCTTAGTTTTTGTCCCCATGAGATGTTTAAGCCGTCTCTTTGCAGAATGTCAATGGCCTGATCGTAGGTTAGCCTAAGAAAAGGTGTTCGGGTCTCAGCCAAGTTGCTGACAGAACGGTTGAAATACTTTAACAATTCCGTAGCTTCCCTTGATAGGCTTTGACAAATATGAGCAACTAGCGCCTCCTGAATCCCGATGAGCGTTTCTAAATCACATTGTTGGGCCACTTCTATACGCCAGTATTCAGTTAAATGTCGTCGGTCGTTCAATTTTTCCGCTCTAAAAGTAGGTGCAATCGTATAAATTTTTCCTAAACTTTCCGCAAAAGCGGCGGCGTAAGGTTGCAGCCCTTGGGCAAGATAAGCTTTCTTATCGAAATATTTAACTTCAAAAGAGCTAGGCCGATCTCCAACCGCAGGGATAATCGTGGGCCCATGAACCTCGACATAGTCGTTTTGGTTAAACCAACATCTGGCCGCATTAAGCAACTTGGCTCTGATTTTGAGAACTGCCGTTCTTTTTTCATCTAACATTCTAAGTCGCCAACACGATTCAAAGGAAGATCAGTAATTAAGAATCATCCACAATAGAAATTAAGTATTGTCATCGTTTTTCCTGAACAAGCATCCTCTTCCGTCGCTTACCATTTCTGCGCTAACGTTTTTTATTAAATCTCAAATTTAATATTAAAGGCTATTAGTCGAATATCGCGGATTGGTTCTCAAATTGGACGCCACTGTAACTGAGCTTATGTCGAAAAATAGTTTGGCATCCAGAACCTGTTGTTTGCTTTCACGTATTTTGTAGTTACACAAGGTATTATTGTAGTTTACAGGCTGGTTCCCAATTTTAATCGGCATTTCATAACTCTTTATTATAATGTCTATAAGACTAATTCCCACTGCGATTACTTCGAAAAAAATCGGTGGTGTACTATACACGTTAATTCAAACAGTAGACGATTTCGACAGACTCACAGTCGAAGTTATTGACGGCGCACTCAAATATTGTTTAGGGGAAACTAACGCTAGCGTCATTTACAATTATCTGGAAAAACGGGATTATCCTCTGAGCGAGATACCAAACAGGCCTGAAAAGTTTTCAGAGGAGTTGAGGAACATACTGGGTTTTGGGAGCAGGCAAATTTTTGGTGCTCCATCCATACTCGAAGAAGCAATACTCGAAATCCTATGTAAAAAACTCGGAATAAGCCACAGTCTCGAAAAACCGCCAGACTTTCCAAAGCAGATGAGAAAACTAAGGGAAACGTACGGGAGGGTAGGAAACAGGATATGACTAAGCAAAGTGTGATTAGAAGTTTTGATCAAATCCTACTGGAATCCATAGATGAGTCTCTATTAAGCTTAGGTGAAAACGTGAGGACTTCGATTTATTTCCATCTCGAAGACCTTTTCAAGATTAGAAAACAGGAAATACCTAACAGGCTTAGTGATTTTTCGAATGCGCTGAAGCAAATTTTCGGTTTGGGAGCCAAGCACCTCGAAATTATGTTCATGAAACGTCTCCACGCCAAAGTTGAGGCTGCCTGCGAGTTGCCCGACTATAAATTGCCTTCAAAGTGGATCGTTCCAGAAATGACCTTTCAAGAGTACGTGTGCCTTATGCGGCCGAATTTTGAAGGCGCAAACGAAGAAAAAATTGAAATGGGGATTTTGGTGAATGAACGCGAAGAGCTACAGAAATAGAGAAAATGCCAGGGTTCTTTTGAATATGCTTTCCGACCAGCAATCATAGTTGACGTAAAAGGAATTTTCCTGATGGTGAACGAGGCGTTCGAAGAAGAAACTGGGCTAAAACGTCAAAAACGCTGTGTATTTCTTGAAAAAGAAGGGTTCTACAATTCAGGAAGCCGATGCTAGGGCTATGCTTGAAATTATCGAGAGAGGGATTGAGCGTTCAGATAAGATAATCAATGATCTCTTGGACTATGCTAGGGAGATGTATCTTGAGTTGCTGGTTCAGCAAGTTCAGGAGATATTGATGGATGCTTTGGCTTTGGTGGGAGTGCCAGAAAAAGTCAATGTAGTGAATAGCATTTCAGACGGAATTACCATCAGATTGGACAAGAACAAAATGGAGCGTGTCTTCATAAACCTTATCAACAATGGGGTTGATGCTATGCCAAAGGGAGGCACCATGACGATAAGTTGCAAACAGGTCAACAGCCGCGTCGAAATATCATTCGCTGATACGGGCGTTGGCATCCTTGAAGAAATTCGGTCGAAACTGTTTTCTCCATTAGTCACCACTAAGGCGCAGGGCATGGGTTTCGGCTTAGCCATATGCAAGCGCATCATTGAGGCGCATGGAGGAACGATAACGGTTGAAACAGCAAAGGGCAAAGGCACAATCTTCATGGTTACTTTGCCGATTGAACATGGTTCGGAAGTTGGAGGTGGTAAGGTTTGGATAAACGTGCAAGAATCCTTGTTGTCGACGATGATGAAAGCATAAGAAACACTATGGCAGCCATACTCCGGGAGGAAGGCTACATCGTGGACTTGGCAGTTGATGGAGGCGAAGCGATCGAGAAGTCGGAAGAGACAGCATATAACGTTGCGCTCTTGGATATTCGTCTGCCGGATATGGAAGGGGTGGAGTTGCTGAAGTTGATGAAAGACGCTGTTCCGAGGACTCGCAAGATAATGATGACGGGCTACCCGTCGATGCAGAACGCTATTTCTGCTTTGAACAAGAACGCTGATGCCTATCTGG
>CAZWPI010000070.1:0-8391 GCA_964636055.1 uncultured Candidatus Bathyarchaeia archaeon | reverse complement strand
GAGAAATCTCAGCTGAAGAACTACATAAATCTCAAGTTTATTATGTTTGGTCATGACCAATTTTGTTTGCCTTTCACGCATTTAGCTCATCAGCCTCAAGTATGTGAGAAGCCTCTATCATCAGTCGCCTATATTCAGGCAGTTTGTTCATAGCATATAGAACGAATTCTTTGTTAAAACAACTAATGAGCACGTGTCCACTTACTGTCATGATCTGATGTGCGAAAGAACACTTGTCTTTATCGGTGAGTCTTTGGCGGCTCGGATATCTTGCTTCAATTTCCTCAAACCTTGCTTCTAGTTCCTTGAGGGCTTTAGGCAGACCAAAGTTTTGCAAGGCTGATAGTGCCTGGTGATTCTTCCATGCTTCGCGTCCTTCCTGTGTAACCTCATAAAAGACCCAGTGACCCGTTTTCTCCCTCTTGATGAAACCTACATCAACGAGCTGTCTCAGCGACCTGTGCAGGTAGCCCCCTTTCATTTCAAGTTTTTTTGCTATCTTCCTGCCATGCAAGGGAACCGATGACCTCGCCAAAAGTCTCAGGACCTTTATACAAGGCTTAGAAGATAAAACCCTCCATTCTTTTACATTCTGTAAATCATCTTTCACACAACATCCACTCCTGTGTTACCATAATGTTCCCAAGTCTTTCCCCAAAAAGTAGAGATAGTTGACAAGTTATAATAGTTGTGATGCAGAGGAATACGGATGTATAGTCAACTTGTCGGGAGATTTGAGTCAAGAGTCAAGGATTTGATGAGGGCGGCTGGTAATGCTGTGAATGAGGGTATCAGCGATCTTGCGCGAAGAGCGGTAAGATTAAGCGTACTAGATTTTCTTTCCTCTAGCAAGAAGCTACGCGGACTTGAAATTAAGGAGATTTAGAATCATGCGAGATTTGCATGTTCCACTAGATGATGACCAACACCGGAAGTTCAAAGTTGCTGTAAAGGTTCTCGGGTACGAGACGATGACTTCTTATGTGCGAGAAAAGGCGCGTGCGGCAATAAAACAAGCTGAGGCCATCAAACGATCTAAAAAGTAGGTGAGACGGCATCGAAAAAGTTCGTGTACGATTTCGACGAATCTGAGAAGAAATGCGGTATCACAGAAGCCGTAATTCTCTGTTCCACAAGGCTAAAGTCCGAAGGATTGATGCGAGATCTCATGAGCCTTATGGTGATGGACGATGGTTGAGGTTCAGGGCAAGGGCGGTTTTCCACGCGTCTCTAATCGCATACTTGGCAAAAAGCGTTCAGGTCGTGGGAAGTCAGACTGTAACGTCTGGTTGTACTGTCCCCCTAAAGCCCCTCAACCTGTTGATACAAACGATGGAGCAAACTCATCAAGCTTACAGAGTACGTCGGTACCTTTCAATGTACGTAGTAATAACTCCCCTTTGACATGTCCAGAATGCGGTTCCAACAAAGTTTGGCGCGATGGCCTGCGCTATCCTATGTTCGGTAGTCCGATCCAGCGTTGGCTTTGCCGTAAGTGCGGCTTACGGTTCAGTGCACGTGGAGTATCGAAGACATTAAAAAGCGGCGGTGACATAGTAGCTAATCGCCAAATATGCGTCTCGGAGACGAAAAACTTGGTTGCGCTGGAAAAACCTTTAACCAGCGCGGGAACGCCACAGCGTAAAAAACGGTTCGGTGCTGAATCTGATGTCAGCGGTGAGGTTCGGGCTGTTGTTGCGGTGTATCGGAGTTGGTTGGAAAAGGAAGGCTACGGCAAAGAGAGTCATTACCCAAATAATCTGATGCGGCTTGCTGGGCTCGGTGCGGACTTGTCGGATCCTGAAAGCGTTAAGGTGGTTATTGGCTACCTTGACGTACGGAACGGTACGAAGCTGCAGTACGTTTATGCTTACGATGCTTTCGCCAGAATGATGAAGATATTTTGGACTCCGCCTAGTTACAAGCAGGAAGAAACCATCCCGTTTGTTCCGTATGAATCGGAGCTTGACCAGCTCATAGCTGCCTGCCGCAGTAAACGTATGGCTACTTATTTGCAGTGCCTTAAGGAGACTTTTGCCGATCCAGGAGAAGCGTTGAAGATTCGCAGGAAAGACGTTTCGGGCAACATCGTAACCATTAACTTTCCGGTGAAAGGTCACTTGCCAAGGCAGCTTGAGGTCTCTAACAAGTTGATTGCGATGCTTAACGCTTTGCCGAGGAAGTCCGAGCGGTTTTTCCCGACGTCGTACAGCGTTATGTGGAACTGCTATTCAAAGATGCGTAAGAGGGCTGCCGAGATCCAGAAGAACCCGCGGTTGCTGCAGATTGAGTTGAGGACTTTCAGGCATTGGGGCGGAACTATGCTTGCGTACTATTCGAACGGCAATGTGCTGTTGGTTAAGAAGCTGCTGGGTCATAAGCGCGTCGAAAGTTCGATGAAGTACATTGGCATGCTGGTCTTCAAGGACTACGACTTCGAAGAAACCGTAGCAACCACACCCGAAGAAGTGAGAAAACTCGGAAAAGCCGGCTGGGCAAAGTACGACGAAATGACCGTAAACGGAACATCGATGCACTTCTACCGCAAGCCTAAGCGATTCGGAAATCTAGAGGATAAACGCAGAAGTTCGATGATAAACTTAAAATAACTGGAAGAACAGTTGTGTTAACGCACTAAAATTTAAGGAAAAAACGAAAAATATAGGAAGGAAAACAAATGAGCAAAAGCGAGAAACCCCACTTAAACCTCGTAATCATGGGGCACGTTGACCACGGAAAATCCACCACCACCGGAAACTTGCTTTACCAAGCAGGCGCAATCGACGAAAGAACCATCAAGGCGTATCAAGATGAAGCCGACAAGATGGGCAAGGGTACATTCAAGTTCGCGTGGGTGCTTGACAACCTCAAGGAAGAACGAGAAAGAGGCGTAACCATAGACCTTCGGTTCTTAAAATTTGAAACCAAAAAATATTACTTCACAGTCATAGACGCGCCAGGGCACAGAGACTTCGTCAAGAACATGATCACAGGCGCAAGCCAAGCCGATGCCGCCGTACTCTTCGTCTCAGCTAAAAAAGGCGAGTTCGAAGCAGGCATCGGTCCAGGCGGTCAAACACGTGAACACGCGTTTCTGGCTTTCACCTTAGGCGTCCGCCAAGTAGTAGTCGCCGTTAACAAAATGGATGATAACACTGTTAACTGGAACAAAGAACGATACGAAGAGATCAAAAACGAAGTTACACGCATGCTGAGAATGGTCGGCTTCAAGGTTGACAAAGTCAATTTTGTACCAACTTCAGGATGGACAGGCGACAACCTCGTCAAGAAAAGCGACAAAATGCCCTGGTACACTGGGCCGACTTTGATGGAGGCGTTTGACATGTTAGAAGTGCCTCCTAAGCCAACTAACAAACCTTTACGCGTTCCTGTCCAAGACATTTACAGCATCACTGGCATAGGCACTGTCCCTGTTGGCAGAGTTGAAACAGGCGTGCTCAAAGAAGGCGACAACATTATTTTCATGCCGTCCAACAAGAAGGCAGAAGTGAAATCCATCGAGATGCACCACACCAAAATTAGCAAAGCTGAGCCAGGCGACAACATAGGCTTCAACGTAAGAGGCATAGCGAAGGGTGATGTCCACCGCGGAGATGTGGCAGGGCCAGTAGATAACCCACCTACAGTAGCCAAAGAGTTCATCGGACAAATAATTGTGATTTACCACCCAACTGCCATAGCTGCTGGGTACACGCCAGTTCTTCACTATCACACTGGACAAATCGCTTGCAGATTCACTGAACTCCTGAAGAAGATAGATCCACGGTCAGGACAGGTTGTCGAAGAGAAACCCAGCTTCCTAAAAACAGGCGACGCTGCTTGGGTAAAGATGGAACCTCTGCACTCCATAGCCATCGAAACCTACACGGACTTTCCAGAGCTCGGTCGCTTCGCCGTCAGAGATATGGGCACAACCGTTGCTGCTGGTGTCGTAAAGGAAATTACCCAAAAGGGACCTTAAACTCCCATCTTTATTTTTTTGTCGACAACTCTTAACACGTTTTCTTTCGCCATGCACTCGTTAGGATGAATAAGTTAGTTTAGCCATCACTGGAGTATAGAAGATTGCTATAGAACATGTTGGCAACTGTTCTAGTCCATCAAGTCCGTTTGTTGCTGTATCGCGTCAATCACAATTCTTAAAATCTTACACGAACATATAATACACTTTGGAGGCTTTGGAAGCTCTAGGGCAAAGTGGCATCTATGGGTTCTCGCGTTAGAAAATCAAGAAGACCCTTAATTGATGAGAAACATCGCTCCAGCCTGCAGAAAGGAAACATCGAAGAACACCTAGACGAAATGCAGGAAATCGTTTCGTTAGAAGATGTGCCTTTAGAAGAACGGCGAAAAGAAGCGCAAAAACCGTTATTCTTAACAAGATACGAATAGTCAGACTTCACAACTTAACAGAAACGGAGCACAACTACGTAAAGAACCAGTTAACAACAACACGGTTTTTATCGAGTCTCCACTCATTTTCGCCATCTTTTGGCAAAAAAATATGAGCCTGCCACAACTATGAAGGAAGCGGTTTTGTTTGCGGTTCTTGAGGAGCCGTAAATTGTTCAGGGAGCGGAAGTGAAATAAACCAAGCTCTGGTTACGTTAACATGAGTTGAGCCTATGTCTGGAACCGAGACTCTTCTTCCGTACTTGAATGAAAAAAAGAAAAACGGCGAAGAACCTACAATCATCGTTGACAGCCGCGAAGCAAGCACCGCAGCGAAAATCGTTAAAGGCTTGATTGAGCGTGGCGTTAAAGTTAGAACTGAGGCTCTTGAAAAAGGCGACTACATCCTGTCAGACCAATGTGCGGTGGAAAGAAAAACCGTGCACGACTTTGTTTACACGCTCACGCGGCGTTACCTTTTTGAGCAACTGTTCAGGCTTAAGGACGTTTATCCGAAGTCGCTGGTTCTCTTAGAGGGTTATCTGCCCATAATCTACAAGTTCAGCCACATCCAGCCTGCAGCAATTTGGGGCGCCATGTTTAATCTGGCAAAGAACGGCATAGCGATTGTCAACACGAAATCCTACAAGGAGTCAATAGACTTCCTCTACGTGGCTGCCAGACAAGAACAGATTGTGGAGAAAAGAGTTCCCACAGTTCATCCCTTTAAGAAAACTGAAACCTTATCTGATGCTCAAGTGTTTTTCGTGGCGAGTTTGCCCAACATCGGAAGAGAAAAAGCCACCGCAATACTCAAGTCCTATCAGACACCGCTGAACGCGCTTATTAACGTGGATGACTGGTCAAAAACGGTTTACGGGCTTGGACCGGTAATAAGCAATAAAGTTAAGGAGGTTCTTAGGGGTCCTTACGAGGAATGAAAGGTGTTAGTCGCGTTTTACTTTTCTTTACTTATCGTTGATTGTCAGTGCTCCGCGAAGCGTGTTCCTGTTACTAAGAAGATTGATTCTAAATTCACAAATCATAAAACCGAAAATCCTCCATCTGAATATCAAAGTCAAGAAGATGGAATCGCAAGATGAACAAGATAAGGCTGCTTCTCACCGTAATCACCATAGCCATCGTTGTTATACCACTTGTGGGAATGTTGCTTGCTTACCAGAACAATCTCTTAGGCTTGTTCGTTCCTCCTGAAATAAACCAGATAGCGGATGATTTGACTGGTGGCAACGGCAACAATGGATCTGGGATGGAACCACCTACCATGGTGGGTGAACCGCAGTACGATGCAGCCTCACGAACGTTCTCGGTGACTTTCCAGTACAAGAACAGCTTTCCCGTTGATATCACTATCAAATCGTTGACGGGGAACATTGAATGTGTTGAGCATAGGTTTCCTCTGGGCAATGCGAGCCTCAGTAAATCAGTCAGCATAGATGCGGGTGAAACTGGGACAATGACTGTTCTGGGCACTTGGACGAACGAAGCGATTAACCACTTTCACACTGCGCACGCAGGCGAAGAAAATGTCGATGTCGTCTTGGTGAACATGACCGTAGACATTAGCGGCATTCAACTTCAGTTTGATCAGAGCCAGATGGAGCAGACCATGCAGGTTCCGAATCCAGCACCATAAAGGAGTGAAATGCATGAAACCTATTTTAGCTAAATTTAACTGGTTTGGTCTCGCTGGCGGAGTTACAACGCTTTTGGTGATTGTGGTGTCGCTGCTTTATCCTTGGTGGCAGCTTACAGTCGGCGACGATTTGATGAAGATAAATGCTTCACCTGTGAACACGAACTTCGGGTTTCTAGACACTTCGTTCACCATACCGTTCATATGGGTGCTTAACGTTATAGGATTGCTTACCTTGCTGTTAAGCGGCATCGCGATGATAATTTACTCTGTCATGCCAGCCAAGTCCTTCTCAAAACCTCTGCTTGACTTCGGATACAAGAAACCGCTGTTCACGTTCCTGTTCTTCGTGATCGGGCTTGTCATCGTAACGGTGATTCTTCAAGCCGTGTTAAGCATCAATCTTCCCTTGATGGGGTCAGCAACCAGCACAGTGCCAATCCCCTTTGCGTCTGGCATAACCTTAACTGTTCTTCTGTCCGCAGGATTCCAGTGGTCTTTCTGGCTAGCCGCAGTAGCGGCAGGATTATGCATAGCCGCAAGATTATACCACGGGAAAGTTGCGGCAGCGACGCGTATATAGCGCAAGGGTTTTGCGGGACTGATATGCGATTTTTTGTCTATACCCCCTCTATATATAGATTAGACTGCGGCGTGAAGCATGTGTTGACGGCAATAGTTGCGGTCGCACTTGCGTAGAACGGCGAACTGTTCAAGGGTTGAGGAATACTTATTTCTATAACTTCTGAATGAAGATAGACGCTGCAAGCGCGTCGAAGAGGGGCTGTCGGCTAGTTTGGTCTAGGCTTGTAGCCTCGGGCGTTATAGACCCCGGTTCAAATCCGGGCAGCCCCACCACTATAATATTTTCGCGTTTTGGCTCTGGCTCTTTTTTTTTATCTTCGAGGTTTCACAGGAGCCGTGGCAGAAAACTTATATTATGGAATGATTGAGTAGTTTATGGTGAATATGTTTGGAAAGTGGTGTTGAGGTTAAAAGAGTGGATTCTCAAGGTCGCCTTATCCTGCCTGCTGATTGGCGTGAAGCTGAGCTAAGCGAAAGCAGGGAACTGTACATCATCAAACGGAAAGGGTACTTGAAGTTGGTTCCGAAGCGCCGTGTGGATTTAACCGAAAACTTTGACAAAGTCGACTTGGGCGTAGAAGCCATCGGAAGCTGGGAAGAGTTCGAGAAGAAATTCTACGAGGGCAACAAATGAGATTTCTGGATGCAAACGTTTTCGTCTATGCGTATTACAAGCCGAAAAAACAGTTGACTAAAAAAGAGAAAGAGATGAAAGAAAACGCAAAAAAGATAATCAGCGCCATATCCCAAGGAAAAGAAGAAGTGACAACCACAGTTGTTCACGTGTCCGAAATAATAAACATTCTCAAACATGGAATGCCAATGGACCAACTGACCAACACAATTCGCGGACTTTTCATGTTGGACAACGTAAAAATCAGAGGAGTTAGCAGAGAAGCATATTTTGCCGCAGTTGAGTTAGGTGAAGACCTGAAGCTTGAAGCCAACGACGCCTTAGCCATCGACGTAATGAAAATGAATAACATGAAAGAGATATACTCGTTCGATGAGCACTTCGACCAAATAGACGGCGTAACGAAGCTTCCATCAATCTAGAAGCAGCATAAACAACTTGCGATTTAGTTGTTCATGTTCCTCTTTCAGCGCCCATACGTTCTAGTTCAAATCCAGGCAGCCCCACCACTTTTTGGGTTCAATTTCCGTGGGGACCTAGGATATACATTTCAGTCTTGATTTTTCTGATTTCAACCATTAATCAGTAGGTAAAATTCACAATTCTTTTATCGCGTTGTGAATCACTATTTCTGGAGCTGATGTCAATGACGAAGATTAGGAACTTGATGGTCAAGAAAGTAATTACGTTGCAGGCGCACGCCTCGGTCTATCAGGCTGTGAAGCTTATGAATGAAAACAAAATTGGTAGCTTGGTAATTGTCCGCAACGGAGAGACCGTTGGAATCTTGACGGAGAGAGACATGCTTGAAAGAGTCTTGGAAAAGTGCAAAAACCCTAAGGAGACTCACGTTTTCGAAGTAATGACAAGCCACGTTATTACAGGAAACCCTGACATGGAAATCCCCGAAGCTACCAGTCTCATGTTTGAAAACAAAGTGAAGAAACTGCCTTTAGTCGAGGGAAACAAGCTGGTCGGAATGGTCACTCTGACAGACATTGCCCGCGCCACCAGCGTTGATGAAGAAACAATCGAACTGGTCGAAAGACTCTCCAACATGCACCTTCTGGGTCATTAGCTTAGAACCCATGACATAATTATC
>CAZWPI010000069.1:0-8584 GCA_964636055.1 uncultured Candidatus Bathyarchaeia archaeon | reverse complement strand
TTTTCTTTAGGTTAACCTATGACCTGTGTTATTTCCTTGGCGATTGTGTTCTCAACATGCTGAGTCCAGAGCATTTCAGGCACGTCAACAGCGAGGAATAACCACGATAAGAGGATTACTTCAGCCGCCGCGACCGCAAGGTTCTGGATCCATTTGCCTATGCCTATGTGAATTGAAAAATCATTAGGCTTCCCCGTTATCAGGATACTGAACGCCCTATCCGCAGTGATGATGTCTCGCAAAATCCCAGCCTTCTTAGCTTGAATAACCATCCCCAAAGGCGCGGTGGTTGACTGCGTTTTGTATCCTTCACTTTCCAGTTGCTGAACAATCTGCTGCGATAACTGATTCAAATCCTTGTTCTTGCCTTGAAACCGCATTACTTTCTCAGATACCAATATTGACACCTCAATAACGGTGCGGTAATATCAGTTGATTATTAACTGTTTTTCAGAATTATACCCAATTATGTCCCTAATCAAGTCTTCTAATGAACTTGAACCTATCTGGATATGGGGGGATGGGCAGACCTGCCATGCAACGGTGTTTTACCGGTAAAGGTGAGTAGGGGTCCCACCCCCGCACTTTTGCTCAATTTTGGCTCGGTTTTTTGCGAACACCCGCAACAATTAGCCTTGTTCCTATGGGTGCTAATATCAATAGGATGATGAAAGCAGGTAATAGTGAGAGGAAAGGCAGCCACCTTTCTTTTAATGTGAATGTGATAGAACTTAAGTTGTCACCTGTGTTTTCAAAGGTGAACGTGTACTGGTCATCAGCGGGTTTTATAACCAAACTGTAATTTTGGCTAATGACAATATTCTTCAAGTGTGGTGTATTATAGCCGTTTGCTGTAAAGTTGATGTCGCTGCCTTCGACTAGCACTTCGCCTATTAAAGTAGATTTGCTGATAACATGGGTATGGTAGTAGGTTCCGTTCTCATATGGTTCACTTTTTTCAGTTGGCTTCAAGACAAAGGAGGTGTCAATCACGGTATCAGTTCTCGTCGCAATCAACAATGAGAAAAGCACTGAAGCTACTCCGAGCGACACCAAAACTACGCCCACAACTGGCTTTTTCCCCAAGTTTCGCGGACCCATTGTCCTCTTAATACTGTTTAAGTCTGGTTCCTCAGGAAGCCAGCCTCGGATTCGATTCTTCAAGCTCCTCTTCAGGTTCATGCGTTCAAACGCCCTCTCTATTCTTCAGGGCAAGAGTTTCAGTTGACATTTTTCGTTCCAATGCTCAAGACGACGATTCCGCAAGCCAACAGGAAAACCCCCGCTATAAAGAAGGCTAAAAAGAATTGCAGTTGCAAGTAATCTGAAGTGAGAATGTAAACGAAAAGAAAGTGCATTGAACTAAGCGCGGATGCGCCTCCTCCTCCCATCAAGCCGCCTCCCAAATGATAATGCGGACCCTTGCGGTAAAAGAATCTCCGTGCCGCGCGGCTTCTTAGCATTAACGCACCGAAAAGCAGTGCGTAGGCTCCAGCGCTCATAAGCGTCAAGTAAATCGCCATCTGATCGATTAAACGATTGAACAAGTAGTAGCTTGGGTCAAGCCCCCCGGCTGAGAAAAAGTTCTTCAATGTTCCGTATGTGGAGTTAACGGATAACCAGCCTAAGAATCCAGCCAAAATGAGGCCAGCGCCAAGTCCTATGATTATGCCGTTGTTGAGTTGAAGCCTGTGGTCGGGCATCATTGGAACATCGGGTTTTGCCGGGACTTTCGCGTGTTCATTCATAGGGCTTCTTCTCTGAGGGCGCGGCAAGGTGGGCTCTTTTGGAAGCCATCCTCGAATCCGATTTTTCAAGTTCTCCTTCAGACCCATATGCTCCATCAGCCCCCCATGTTTTATGGCGAAAGGGGCAGCAGGTAGTTTCTTCGTTTGCCTATCCAATCGCCTATTAAAATGCCGATAGGAACGAACACTGCATAGCCGATGATGAGTGAAGGCCAAGCTCCAAGAGTATTAGTTACCCAACGACCCAGCCCGCTGATGCCGTAAACAACGACTAACAGAACAACGCTGATTCCGCAGCCCAAGAAAATGTACACCACTCTGTTCACCTTTAGGGAAGGTCGAACACGAATGTAGTATGCGGCGCCTATGCCGAGAAGAGTAATTGCCAATCCGCCTATTACGCTGCTTAAAGGATAATGAAAGATGAAATAGTTGATAACGACAAAGATAAGTGCTACAACCACTAGCGCCTTCCAAAAGGGTTTCCACCAGCTTGGTTTAGGCGGGTTTTTTTTCGCAGTAGCCGCTTGCATTTTGTTATTTGGCAGGTTCGGTTCCTTTGGAAGCCAACCTCGAATTCGATTTTCAAGATATTTTTTCGGATTCATGTCTCCGCCTCTGGTGCCAGCTTGCTGAATATTATGCTGGCTAACTTGGCTGGATGCATCTCCGCCGCGCCTTCCACTTCTATGCCTCGTTCTCGGGCGAGGTCAAGTAGGTATTCGCGGGTTTGGCGGAGGAACTCTTGGTTGGTTACTTCTTCGGGGTTGTCGTGCCAGTACCACACTTTTATTCCGTGGCTGGTGCTGTAGGTGACGATGGCTTTGCGCTTGAGCCCCGGATGATAGCCCAGAAGAATAGCGTCTTTCGGGTACAGCCTCGTCACTTGAAGGTCGTTGGCGCGGGCAACTTCGAGGAGCGTGGTGGAAAGCTTGGCTTCCGCCGTCAATCTGGTCTGGTTAACGTACTGTCGCGTGGTGCTGAGTTTGTCCGCGATTGCGGAAACCGATAAGCCCTTGCGTATAAGCGACCATATGGTCTTCTGTTTCTGGCTAAGCGGTGAAGATAATGTACAGTTTGGGCACATAACCAATCAGTAAACAGTTATATATTTACAAATATTTAACTTTACTGGTCACACCCCAATCTGCAGCCGCCAAAGTTCAACCTTAACTTTATCCTTTATAAAAGGGAGGGGGTCTCGTCTCCGAGCAATAGAGACCTGTAAACCTCAAGAGGCACGGTTAAAAACTTGGGGATGTACAGAAATCTTTAGATAGCTAAACGCTCTCTGGTAACACTAATGCCAGCGTCAAAATTTCCATCCAGACAGTTCGTTTCTGTCGACCCAAGCAAGTGTACGGGTTGCGGAATCTGCGAGTACGCTTGCGCTCTCGAAAAAGAAGAAAACAACATGAATCCAATCCGCTCCCGAATCCGCGTTGTCCGCATGACTCCCATGTTCAATTTTGCTCTCGCCTGCAGGTTCTGCGAAGACGCCAAATGCGTGACCGCTTGCCCAGAAAAAGCTCTGTCGCAATCCGAGCAAACAGGCATCATAATGGTTAAAGAAAAGAAATGCAAAGGCTGCGACTGGTGCATACAAGCCTGTCCCCACGGCGGCATCACAATTAACTCTGACACTGGCATAGCCGAAGCCTGCGACCTCTGCGATGGAGAACCCAAATGCATCGAATTCTGCCCAGAAGAAGCCTTAGAACTCGTGTGCACAGACGAAGAAGCTGAAAACCGCTTCAATGAAGCCTTGGAAAAACTTCCCGAGGAAACCGAACGCTTAACCACCACGGTTAAGAATAGAGATTGGAAACCGCTGCTTGCGGAAGCAGAAGAAAGGTCGATGAGAGTTAACGAGAAACTCGAAGCCTTGAGCAAAAAGGCAAGTGCCAAAAAACACAAGTAAACCGTAAAAACGCTCTCGCCAATCTGACGTAAGCTTGTTTCAAAAGGACTTTTCCCTAACGGCGCTGGTTAAACAGCCTTTTCTTCGTAACCCCTCAAAAGCTGATCTATGTCCCTGCCGTTTTGCTCGCCCATGTACCCGCCTTCCAAAACGAAGAAAGTGGGCTTCTTAAGCATGCCAACCCTTTTACCTATCTCCCTGTAACTGTTCTCCGTCAACCCAAGAGACGCCAAGTCTCCTTCATGAGCGTCAAACCCCACCGAAACCGCCACCACCTCAAACCTGCCCACGTCAACCATACCCAACGCTTTATCGAGAGTTTCCAGATACTTCTGCTCGCCACAGTCAGCCGGCAACGGAAAATTCAGGCAGTTTCCCTCGGAATAAGCGCCCGTGCCAGGATAATACGGGTAACGATGAAGCGAAACATAAACCACCTTCTCGTCGCCCTGAAAAATCTCCTGAGTCCCATTCCCATGATGACCATCAACATCCAAAATCAACGTCGCCTTGCCAAGAGCCTTCAAAGCCACCGCAACGTTGTTCACATAACAAAATCCTCGAGTATAAACGCCCAAGGCTGCGCCGCTCCGCCCTGCATGGTGCCCAGGTGGTCTCATAAGCGAAAAACCATTAATCTTGGCCGCTAAAATTGCTCCTCCAGCCGAAAGCCGTGCATACTCGTAAATATCCGCGTAAGCTGGCGTATCCGGATCCTCCACTAGGCCTTTCTTCAGTTTCCAAACGTAGTCAGCGTCATGAACCCTCAGCACGTCTTCCTCAGACGCAGGTGTCGGCTCCATAAAATCGTAATTTTTTTCCTTCAAGACTTCATGCGCCATCTTTACTCTCTGAGGTCCTTCGATGTGCCATCCGCCGTAGTTCAGGCATTTTTCTGAAAAAACTATTTTTGTCTTCATTCAGGTTGCATCCATACATAGATAAGCGACGTTTTTCAAATTAAAATACACCTTCCTCTTAAAGGTTTACCGCGCTCCAAAACGTGGAGAAAACACCGATGATTTCCGAAAATCCGTTCGCTGAGTTCCGAAAAGAATGCGAAACCACATTAGCACATGCCCTCAAGAAGGCTCTGCCCGAAGTTAGAGTTGAAACCTTGTCCTTCAACAAACCGCCAAACTCTGAGTTTGGGCAGCTTGCCTCCTCATTATGCTTTGAGCTTGCAAAAAAACTTAATCAGAAACCTGGCGAGTTGGCTGCGCACATCGTTAAAGCCGTTGGTAAACGCAGTTTCTCGCTCCTTGAGAAGGTTATGGTTGCAGGCGGATACGTGAATTTTTACGTTAACTTCCCCAAGTTCTCCTCATTAACTCTTGAATCGATCAGGCAGCTATGTTCAGATTACGGTTTCGTCAAAACGGAAAACCCCGCGAAAATAATCGTTGAGCACACCAGCGTCAACCCACTTCACCCCATCCATATCGGGCAAGCGAGAAACCCGATGATAGGTGACGCTTTAGCCCGCATTCTAACCTGCAGAGGGCACACGGTATCTCGCCACTACTACATAGACGATGTGGGTCGCCAATCCTCCGTTGTTGCCTACGGGTACGCTAAGCTTGGTAAGCCCAAACCTGATGAGAAGGCGGATCATTTTGTGGGCAAGATATACACCATCACAAGTTGCCTCGTGGAGCTTAACCGTCTGAGAAGAGAGCTTGAACTTGCAAAGGCGTTTTCGCCTTCTGAGGAAGTGGCGAAGGTCACCAAGCAGATTGACGATTGGATGGCGATTGCCGCAGAGCTTGAAGAGAAATTCCCTGCGCTCTTCGAGAAGCTTCTGGCAAAAATAGGTGAAGAAGTAAATCCTGAAGAGGAGATTAACAGGCTTAACCGTGCTTATGAAGATGGAGACCCTGAAGCTAAGCGGCTCATCAGAGAGGTAAGCGAGCTGTGTCTCCAGGGTTTCAGGGAAACACAAGCACGCGTGGAGATCCGCTATGACTCGTGGGATTGGGAAAGCGATTTCGTGTGGAGCCGCCAAGTTACCGAGGTTCTTCAAAAACTGAAAACTTCGCCGTTCGTTTACAGCGAAGGCGGAGTGTTGGAGTTTGACGCTGAAAAAGTAGCGCGAGTTTTGAACCTCAAAGCCAAGTTGGGTTTGAGGGAGGATTATGAGGTTCCGCCGTTGACGCTTGTGCGCGCTGACGGCACCACGCTTTACACCACGCGTGATGTTGCTTACACCCTGTGGAAGTTTGGTCGCGCGGAAAGAGTGGTAAACGTCATAGGCATGGAGCAGTCGTTGGCGCAGTTGCAGCTGAAAATAGCTTTGTACGCGTTGGGCTACGGCAGGTACGCGGATAATTTCGTTCACTTCGCTTACAACTTGGTCACGCTTCCAGGTTACAAAATGTCCAGCCGTCGAGGACGCTACATCACTTTCGACGAGGTTCTCAACGAAGCGGTTGATCGAGCTTACGAAGAGGTTTCGAAGCGTTCTCCTCAGCTGTCAGATAAGGAAAAACGCGGCATCGCCGACTTTGTGGGTCTCGGTGCCGTGCGCTTCGCTCTTGTTGATGTTGATCCGTCTAAACCGGTTGTTTTTACGTGGGATAGGGTGCTGAACTTCGAAACCAACAGTGCACCTTACGTGCAGTACACTCATGCTAGGGCATGCAGCATCCTGCGCAAGGCGGCAAGAGAACCTGAAAACGCAGACTTCGCGCTCTTGAAGGAAAAACTGGAGCACGAGTTAATTCTGTCCATAGCCAGTTTCCCAGACGCCTTCATCGAAGCCACAGAATATCTCAAACCCGACCTGATCTCGGGCTTCACAAATGCGCTCGCGGACAAGTTTAACACGTTCTACAACGCGCTGCCGGTCATAAAAGCCGAATCACAGCAACTCAGCGACGCAAGACTGGCTTTAACAGATGCCATACGAATCGTGCTTCACAACGCGCTGAATCTGATCGGGATTGTGGCACCAGAAAAAATGTAAGCCACAAACAATGCGGCTTCAGTCTTCGCGTCGTTAAGCGGCAGCGGAACTAGTGCTCTCGGTGACTACCCCCTCCCCTTTATATATGTTGAATTGCGGTGTAGAACTTGCCCTTTTGGCTGTCGGGTTCAGTGTTTCCAGTGGTTTTGGCTATTGGTTGAGGGTTAAAAAAAGGAAGGTTGTTGGTGTGGTTATTCTATTGTTATGTTCTTTCCTTTGAGTATCTTTTTTATGGGGATTTCGATGTTCAGTAAGCCGTTATCTAATTTAGCTTTGACTTTTTCCGTGTTTACCGTGTGCGTTAGAATGTAGCATCCTAAAAATTCAATGTCTTTTCGGGTGCCTCTTACGCAGAAGCTTTGGTCAGAGACTTCAAGTTCAGCGTCTTCTTTCTTGACGCCTGGCAGTTCCACTTGAATATAGTAGTTTTTGTCATCATGGTCCATGTACATCATGGGCTCTAGAGTTGGTTTTGCTGGCTTAGCTTCTTTCTTGGCAACTTGTTTCTTAGCCATTTCAGATTATTCTCCCTAAAAACTCCAATAGTTTCAATTACGTTGTTTCCTAAAAATGTTTTTGGGCTTCTATTGAAAATGGAAAAACCCGCGAAAGAGCAGTGTAGCCATTGTTCATCACAGTCATGAATGATAAATTTCATATACGAGTCGCCTAATCTACAACGGGGTGCAAAATAATTGAGGGGATCATACTTTAACAAAAAACTAGAACCGATAAAGGTCAAAGAGAAAAGCATTTCACAGCTTCTGGCTGAAATGAGCCGAACCGCTTATCAGGGAAGGAAACTGGGCGAAGCAGTTGACGTATGGGAAAACATGGTGAAGGCGAAAGATTTGACTATTGTTATGGGCTTGGCGGGTTCCATGAGCACCGCTGGTCAATGGACTATAGTTAACTGGCTTATGGAGAAACGCTTCATTGATGTGCTGGTTTCAACGGGAGCTAACGTGTCCGAGGACATCGTTGACGCCATGGGCTTCGGTTACTGGCAAGGCAGCCACATGGTAGACGACGAGGCACTTTTGAAAGCGGACATTAACAGGTACTACGATGTTTTTGGCAAGGAAACCGACTATCGCAAAATGGAAGAGCTCGTCACAGACTTTGTCATGACCCTGAAAACCGATTACCCTTACTCATCCGCCGAATTCTTCCACCTTTTAGGCAGATACCTTAGCAAGAAAAAAATTCCAAGCATAGCCGCAGTCGCCTACGAAAACGGCGTTCCAATCTTCAGCCCAGCGATGGTTGATAGCGCGTACGGAGAAACTTTTCTCATGGCTAAAAACCAAGGGCACAACGTAATCCTTGACAGCGTAAAAGAATTCGACCAGTTCGTCACCATCGGCACCAAAACCAAAGACGTAGGCGTAGTCTACATCGGCGGCGGCGTACCCAAAGACCTAACACAACTCATCGCCATCTCAGTATCCCCTAAAACAAACGATAAAGGCGTATCTGGAAGAGACGGGCACCTCCGCAAGGGACTGCAGGAGTACTATTACCCGCACAAATACTCCATACAGATAACCGCTGACGCGCCGCAGTGGGGCGGCTTGTCGGGCTGCACGCTGGAAGAGGCTATAAGCTGGGGCAAAATCAACAGCGAAAGCGGCACCCGCGCGGTGTGCTACTGCGATGCCACGATTGCTTTGCCGCTGATAACGCACGCGCTCAACGAAAGAGTGAAGGAGAAGCGCAAAGCGCCAGACATGTCGTGGCTTTTTAAGGGATTATCTTAAGCTTTCCCAAGCCTAGCCATAAGCGCGCTCAGCATGACGGGCAGTATCAGCGAAGCATCCCCCTCAACCATCACACGCTTCGCTTTTTCACTTATCTTGCCCCAGGACACTGCTTCTCGCGGTCTCGCTCCAGAAAGGCTGCCGTCCCACTCGTCAGCCGTGCTCACGTACACGACGTAGTCTAAGCCGT
>CAZWPI010000068.1:0-8698 GCA_964636055.1 uncultured Candidatus Bathyarchaeia archaeon | reverse complement strand
GAGTCAAAGCGTCCCCATAAAGCCTGCTTTTGGCAATATCCAAGTCGCTCATAACTGTTCGGATAAACTAAACTGCAACACTTCTAAAAATACTATTTCATTTGAAAGCAACAAATTGCGAAGTTCCATTCCTAACAGCGCTAAATTCAATGGCTTTTCTCAGTCAAGATTTCTTGGCAAACCAGCATTTGACGCCTAATAGACAATACATGCAGAAACCAGCAGGGCTATTCGCGCCTATATAAAAGGGAGGGGGTACCAGTTCCAGAGCACAACAGCCACCACGACCCTACAATAGTATATATGGAAACTATTTAAAGAGGGGCTATAGACTGTTCCGAGCGCTAGAGTTCAGATTAAAAAAGGCACATGAGAAAAGTATCAAAGCTTGGAGTTCCTATCTTAACGGGAAAATCAAAGATATATAGTTGTAGTGTAATTCCGTTAAGTAAATGGAGGTTTAAGATTGTCTGTAGCGCAGAGAAAGTTCTTCACCGAAGTCGCAGCGCTGGTTGATAAAACCGTTATTGTTGCAACCACCACAGGAAAGACGTTTACTGGCACGCTCATCGGCATTAACCCTGACAGCTTGAGTCTTGCAATCGCCGAAGCAAAGGATGAAACTGGGCAAGTCTCCCACAGAGTTTTTCTAAACGGAAACGCCATTGCCCAAATATCAAGCACCGAGAAACCGTTTGACCTGAAAGCCTTAGCCACACGCCTAGAAAAAGTGTTCCCAACCATGGTTAAGCTCTACGATGATAAAGGTTTCATCTGGGTCATGGACAAGGTAAAACTAACCGAAAAAGGCGTTGTAGAAGGCTCAGGCCCAGCTGCCGAACGCGTGCAAAGAGTATATGACCAGTTCATGAGCGAAGAGAAAAGCTAAATAAACCAGCGCATCTGCTGCTCCTCTTTCTTCTTTTCTTCCGCAATATCCTTAATCAACCCAAAAGACTCAAGCGCCTTCTTCGTCTGATCCACAGTCACATCCAACCTCGACAAGTCAACATCCAAATTCAAATATTTGCCCACAATGGTCAGAGCATACCGTGCAGCGTTCGCATCCGGATACATGCCAAGCGTATCCACCAAGATGGCGAAACCACTTAGATTTCGAAGCTTTCCCAACCCAATAAGCAGACCTGCGACACCAAATATGTGACCCACCATCACTTTTGTCCCCAAATCCACTGCCTCCTTTATTGCCTCTTGGTCCGTAGCGGCACTGTAAATCGCCGGAACAGCTTGAACCTCATCTTTTTTGAAACCGCCAATAGAGATCGCAAAACGGCAACCCAACTCCTGAGCTATATCCAACACTTTACCCACCAGTTCGTACTGCCCAAAAGTGGTCAACGCCTGAGTGTTACCATACCATATTATCAAATCGCGACCTCCATCTTCCCGTTTACAATAATACAGCTCGTTTACGGGTGAACGAGCACCTCCAGTTTCGGTTGTCACTGCAAAATCTTGGAAAGACGCTGAAACTATCTCGGCAAACCGTTTCGCCTTCAACTCGCTTATCAAATGCAAAGCGGCAATGTTGGCTACGAAACCTATGCCTGGTAACCCTTCGATTAGGATGGGATCGTTGAGTTTCGGTTTTTCGTAAATTTCAATTGTGCAGACCATGTTTAAGCTTCCTTAACGTGGGTTGGGTATTAAAGAACAATCAGCATATAAGCATGTCTAATGCGAGTTCCCACTCTCATATTAAGAGGAAAAATGCAGGTTTTGTTCTTTGCCTCACACTCTACACACTACCCAAGCTAAAAAAAGACAAGCATTCAATCCGACTTAATTCCACTCACATTCTCAAATGTGTATTTCACATCTGAATCCTTTTTTCATAAGTTAGTTAAATGCCTTAAGCTTATTCGTGAGTGTACAAAATGGAGGAAAGTACGTGAAGCAACAAATTACCGATAAAGGTAGAAAAGAGTTGGAAGCAAAAATGGCGACGATTTTCGGAGAAAACATCAAAGGACTCTCGACAGAATTGCAAGAAATCTTGCTAGACGACATGGTCACAGCCTTCGAAAATAGACTAAACGTGTTAAACGTTGCACACGCAAAAGGCTCTTGCTGACCCATTGCGATGGAGAAGAATACTTAGTACTGATACATAAAAGATTTATATAAAAACGGTGAATATGGCAAAAAAAGAGGTCTATACATGCGACGTTCCAAACTTGAAATGTATGTAGATATACTGAAGGTGTTGGCTCACAGAGGTCCACTTAAGTTAACTCATGTCATGTATAAGGCTAACGTCAACTGTAGCGTACTCAAAGAATACCTGGAGTTCCTAATCAAGCAAGGGCTAGTGGAAGAGAGAACAGCGGGAAAACGACGCGTAGTTTATGCCATCACTCAAAGAGGCATAACGGTGCTGAAATACTTCAGAGAACTAAAGCAAGTGCTGCCTATCGTAGAGGAAGCTAGAAACCAAGCGCCTGTACCCTTCTAAACTCTCCAATTTTCTCCTCAAATTCAATTCTAAGCTCATTTAGGTTTTAACACTGGTCAGCCCGCAGAACTTGTTTTTGGCAGCGTTGTGTAGTTCGGTTCATTTTGGCGTTTATGCCGATGGCGCATGGCTGTTTGTTGTAAGTAGCGGATGTAATTGTTGTGAATAATTACCAGTGTTTCGTAAGACTTAATAAACCCTCCACAATTAGTACTTCTGTACTACAATTAAAACCACTCGGGGAAAGCCTGTGACCAGAGAAGAAATACTCAGCAAAAAACCTTTACACATACTTGAAAAAATCAAAGAAAACCTTGAGAGACTCAACGAAAAAATGGAAGTCATGATCGAGCTACAAAAACATGGCCACAAAGAAGCTCAAACTCTCACTGATGCTCCCTTAGACGTGATGACTTTACTCTCAATGCCAGATCATCTTCGGAAAACAGCCATGACGATCTGCAGGTGTGGACGAGCCACTGCGGAGGAAGTTGCGCAGCAGACAAGCAGGGCTCGAGCGGTGGAAAGTGCGTATTTGAATCAGCTTGTGATCATGGGTTACCTTAAAAAAGAGCGGAAAGGTAGGAAAGCTTACTTTTACGCGGAGAGAGATAGTCAGGGGTGAAAGCAAAGATGAGCAGGATTGTAGCAGTGCATTCCTACAAGGGTGGAACAGGAAAAACTCTTCTCTCTGTGAATTTGGCGGCAACCTTTGCTAAGCACGGAAAGAAAGTCTGTCTTTTTGACCTTGATTTTAGAGCGCCAAGCCTATTTTCGATACTTAAAGTTGACACTGCAGACTGTTGGCTGAACGATTACCTGAACGGCAATTGCGGCATCGACAAGGTGCTCATAGATCTAAGCAACAGAATCCCGGGAAATGGCAAATTCTTCGCTGCCCTAGCGAACCCATCAACTGAGGCGATCAGGGAGATGTCCGCGAAGGACAGGAAGTGGGAAATGCACGCGTTGGGAAGGCTCCTTTCCTTGAGGAGCACGCTGCTAAACGATCAGGAATTCGACTATTTGATCTTCGACACAAGTCCAGGTCTTCAGTACTCTTCAATAAATGCGATAGTGGCTGCTGACTTTGTTGTGGTGGCAACAACCAGTGATAGGTCCGATGTGGATGGAACACGGCGTATGCTTCGAGAGTTGTATAGTCTGTTTGAAAAGAAAACAGGTTTAGTTATCAACAAGGTTCTTGATCCCACCTCAAAATCAAAGGAAGACGAAATGGAGAAGAGGGTTAAAAACGTGTATCAAGTTCCCATGTTAGGGTTGGTGCCGTGTTTCTGTGAGATTCTGAGGGCTGAAGGCAATCTTATATTCGTTCAGGATAAGCCAAATCATCCCTTCACTAAGATACTGGATGAGATGGCGAACAAAATAGAAGCCAACGAAGTTAACTAGCTGCACCTGCATTTTCTTTTCGCATGCAAGCGCATCAGCGAGACTTGATGCAAACGCTTATAGAACGCATAAAACACTGTTAAAAACCGCATGAGCGGAGAAAAAACCGTGAACAGGTCAGCGATTGTGCTAGCTGGCGGCTTTTCCAGCAGGTTCGGTCAGGACAAAGGCGTTCTGGAGCTTGCCAACAAGCCTCTGATTCGGCATGTCGTGGATGCGGTTGGTCCAGTTGTTGACGAAACAATTGTGGTGACCAATTCTGAAGAGCGGGTTACGAAATACGCCAAGTTTATGAATTCAGAAGTGAAGTTCGCTGTTGACGTGGGTGAGCTAAGAAGCCCTTTGATCGGTGCTTTAACTGGTTTTGGTGCTGCAAGAGGCGAATACTCGTTGCTTTTGCCGTTTGATACTCCGTTTGTTTCACGGAAAGTTGTTTCGCTGCTTTTTGAGCTGTGCAGAAATAAGGTGGCTGTGATTCCAAGATGGCCAAACGGGTACATTGAGCCGTTGCACGCGGTTTATCAAACAAAACATGCGTTAGAGGCTGCGGAAACTGCTGTGGCTGAAGGAAAATTGCAAGTGCGTGCCATGATTGAAAATCTGAGGGAAATACGCTATGTTTCTACGCTGGTTATTCAGCAGCTGGATCCCAAGCTTCTCACGTTTTTTAACGTAAACACTCCTGCAGACCTGAAAAGTGCCATGGACATGATTAAGCCGCAAAACCCAATTCTTGACGGGTCTAACGCGTGAAAAATTGTCTATACCCCCTCTATATATAGATTAAACCGAGGCGTGAACTGGTGCTGGTTAGCGGCTCGGAACAAGCTATAGCCCCCTTATATAAACTATATTTCCTTCCTTTACAAATACAAGACTCTATTCCTTACGTTTCCTCTGGTTCTTCTCCCATCTCAAATAACATAGATGCAATAATAAGTACAGCCCAAGCGCGCGCTGCAAGATTCATAGAAAAGTAAAACATCACAAACCTTTTATCGTTACAGAGCAAACAAGGGATTGGGGGAGCCAAAAAGGAGAGAAGAAAATCAATGACTGAAGAAACTGAGGTAGAAAACAGCTCCGATTGGATGAAATTCATAAGAAAACACTGGAACACAGTTGCAGTATTTGTCGTAGCAATAATTTTGGCAGTCATCGGTGCAATCTACGTTTTCTGGTGGTTCACAGGAGACGCTCAAACAACAGGCCTTGTGCCGTCAACTCTGGGTCTCTGGTCAATGGCAAATGCTGTGATATTCATCTTGCATTTGATTTTCTGGGAACTCATATTCATCGGCATTCCAGCAATCATAGGTGCTGTGATAGGTTGGCAATGGTGGAAAAGGCTGCCTGATGAGGAAAAGAAAGAATACCATCTTTCTGGGAGACGCTCAAGGTCAAGGGATGCAGGTGGAGCAATATCGCCGTTGCTTTTCGTAGCGTTTGCCATCAAGGTCTATGTTGACGGAAACTGGAACGTTGCTATCTCAACTTACACTTTGAACTATGTCGTAGATTCAATGATTACGATACTTGCGTGGATTGCAGTCATATTCGGAATCCCAGCAGCTATTGGACTCATCTGGTGGATACACCACGTAGTAAAGAAGACAAAACGTGAAGGATAACTCAGCTTAAAATTATTCTTATCCAACCCACTTAGCAGGAAGGAAGGAAATATAAACTATATATAACATCGGAAGATTTTTCCGAACCTATTACTTCCGATTTCAAGAGGGTTCACTGGTTAGCAATTGGTTGAAGTTGCTTTTAAAGAAAATGGAAGATTATTCTATTGCTTTTTGCGGTTCTCTTGAGACAGAAAGTTTGTCCATTTCTTTTCTGGAATAGTCTGCTTTTTTGAAACTCTTGTAAGCGTACACAGCAAATATAATAACCAAGGCAAAGAGACCATACTTTGCGAGTTCTTTCAAAAAAGATAAATCGGGTGTCACGACAGCAATCGCTACCTGATATACGCCTATTAGAAAAGCACCAGCTAAGGCAAGCAAACCCAGACCTATGGAGAGATAAATCTGAACATCTGCTTGCAAAACTGCAAGCTTAACTTGAAATTCTCTATCTCCATTCTTTTCGGTTTTCGGTTCGCCAAGAACATTATCCATTTCTTTCTGCAAATCTTTCAGGCTATGTAAGTCTTCCAGAATTTTTGCCTTTGCGTTTTCCAATTCGTCGTCAGTCATTATTATCTGTAAGCCATATCAGATTAAACTATTTTAAAAGACTTTTGACTTGTCCATGGGTTCAACTTTAAGGTGTCACGCCCCTCTTTCAGCTTGCACATATGCAGTTTAGAGCTAAAGTTATTCTGGCGCCAATTTCCAGAGTAAATAAGAGCAAATTTAGAAAAGTCATACTTAACTGATTTTTTAAAAAAAATGTTTAATGAGAACAATAGAGCATTTTGAACCGAAATACATAGGCTTTTTGACTGAAAATATAGTGAGAATTGAACCTTTTTATTAACCCGCTAAAAAAGTTCATTGCTTTTAGAAAATAGAAATTTTCTCCAAGTGGTAGGGGAGTTAACTTTTTGATATTTTGAAAATTGAGAAATCCATTTTGGGTATATTGAATTGTAAGCCCTTTTTTGTGAAATCAAATTTCACGGCGTTAACAAAGTTGCATACAAACTCTATCCCATGAGGCGATGCATGCCATCCTTTGTGAAGCGTCTCTTTGTCCATCAGTATAAACAATAGGTTAATCCCTTCGGTCATCTCAGTTAGATTGTGTTTAGTATGCGAGTAGGATGCCATTTGACTTAGCAATGAAATTATTGTCGTAAAATTCTTCTTTATTTCAAGCTTCTTTTCTCTGTCGTGTGCCATATCTAAAATTTGCAGAGTGAGTCCACAAATTTCTTCTTTCTTCTTAATAAGCATCATTCTTTCTGCTTCTGTTAATTCCATGTTTAGGTTATTCTCCGCTATGCAGATTTAAGATTTATTCTCCTTAGTTTTTTGTTGTTCTTTCAATGCTTCGTTATACTTTCGTTCTAATTCAAGATATTTTTCTTTCAAACTAAGAATATCATTATCATGTTCATCTTCTTTCTTCCATTCGGAAAGAGTATCTAAGCCTAAAATAAATGCACTTACCAAAAAATAAACGCTGAATAGAGTTAAAATAACAATGTTGTAAGAGCCACTTAATACAGCCAATACAATTGCAAGAATAATACTCATTACCGCTACAAACATGGAAAGCATTTTAACTAATGCCCTGATTTTAGCTTTCTTAAATCTAATATACCGTTCTTTCTCTATTTCGAGTTTTATTGGAATTTTAGCTTCAAGTTTTTCTTTTTCTATATTTCCCATGTTTAGGCTATTTCTACGCTGTGCAGATTTAAGACTTATTGCTAAGTCATGTTAGTGATGATTGTCATCTCTTACACTCCCTAAAGTTTTTTCATCCAATACTTATTTTCTTAGAAATCAAATTTTCTCAATATCCTTCGAGTTAGGTCAGCATTGTGTTTCATTGTATCATCATCATTTTCTTTGCCAATAATCCAATCTGCGAACTCCTTAAAATCCATATTAAATATCTTTGCGTCAAGTTCAGGATATTTTGAATAAAGCTCTGCTCTTTTGCTTAAAGGATATGAGAAATATTGTAATCCATCGAGTTCATACACAATAACTTCATCATCAACACCACTTATCAAAGTCATGACTTGATGAGGTTTTGTCTCGGTTAGAACCTTTAAAGTATATTCAACTGATTTATAGATTTCCTGAGTTTTTATTGATTGAAGTGGCGAGAACTTGTAATTTCTTTTTTCAGAAGGACCAACAAAACGAGGAGGGAAAACACCTTTCTCTAAATCTTCTTGCCTTGCATTAGGAAATCTTATCAACATAAAGTAGCTATTCTCATCAGAATTTATCTGCAAAACTCTTTTGTACTCAAGAGGAAGGTCTTTTCCAAAGTAAGATGTAACAGATACTGATTTTCCTATTTCTCTTGTTCGAGAAGTATAAACCACAAGAAACTTTAAAAATTCCCGATGAACTTCAGTGTATAAGTAATTAATAAATTCCCCGTGGTCTTTATCTTTTGGTTTTTGAAAGGATACAACAAAGAAATGTTCAATCCATTGCTTCTCAAGAAAGGCATCTTCCTTATAGTTACTTAGATCGAACTTCTTTTTCTTAAATAAACCAAACATAACCTTTCAGAACCCCTTTATGGTACAAATGTTTTAAGCCCTTCTTGGATAGCGTTTTGCTGTAGGTTTCGCATTGAAGTTGACTCATTGCGCATTTTCGAAGTTCTGTCTTTGTCAATATTACCTAATAGATTTTGTGATTATGGTGTAATTTGAAATGCAGGTCTATGTTGAAGTAATCTAGCTCAATTCGAATTGAGACAAGCTCATCTTTTCCTACGCCTCTCACAGACTTTGGAACGCTAATTCATGGTTTTGCCTTTTATGAGACGCCCTCCATTTACAATTCGCCCCACAAAAGGCGCAGGCTCAGAAGCTTAATGCTTTTATATATTATCTCCTTGTATTTGCGGGTATGCTGGGATGAAAGTTGACCGCTAAATCCAGAGACGATAACAGCGTCAGCCTTGCTACGGATTATCGCCCGCTTGAACTGGAAAAGGAAATTCGCGAGTTCTGGGAAAAAAACCAGATACGGGACAAGCTGGAGCAGGGAGAAAAAGACGCCAAAGGCGTTTTAGGCTACGTTGAAGGTCCGCCCACTTTGAATGGCATTCCACACATCGGTCACTCCAGAGGACGAGTGATGAAGGACATCCGCTACAGGT
>CAZWPI010000067.1:0-8785 GCA_964636055.1 uncultured Candidatus Bathyarchaeia archaeon | reverse complement strand
GATTTATACGTGAGCGTGGTCGAAGTTATCCCGACTATGTCAGGTTTTTTAATCTTGCTAATTCTGCTTCTAAACTCGCCGTAAGAGCACCCAAGCACTTGGCAGTCAATCACGTCAACTTCATATCTTTTTTTCTCTAAAACAGCCGCTAAATACCCTAAACCTAATGGAGTGAAGGGCGGATGCTGATGAGATCCACTTGGGTAGGGTGGGTTCACAAGGGTTACATGCGTCCTCATGTCTTTTACCTAAACGTTTATCCTTACAGAACTACATGAAGTCGTGTGCTTAATATATTTTGCATAATTCCATGTTCCAGTCGCAAAAACCAATACGACCAACCATCTAAAACACTGGTCAAGTCTTTAAATCTCCGCTGTCAAAAGCAAGAGGCACCACAGGTTGCTTTTTTCTTCTGCTGCATCGATAGGCAGCAAATCGGCGCGTTCAGCAAAAGTATTTAAGAGAATTATCATTTAAAGGTGGTATCTCATGTAAAATGGTAATTCACAAAATGCTCAGAAAGGGGAAACAACTTGATTTTTTTGATGACCACCGCTCCGCCTGAAAACTCGCCTTGGAGTGTGCCGATGAGGCTTCCCCCTTTAGGGCTGTCTTACGTTGCTGCGGCTCTTGAAAAAGCCGGTTTCAAAGTCGAAATGCTTGACAATTACCTGCTTAGAAAACCAATTGACGAAGTCAAGCAGATGGTTAGGAGGCTTAATCCCGAGATAGTGGGAATAACTTGCAGTTCTGCGTCATACCCCAAAGCTGTTGAAACGGCTAAAGCGGTCAAGGAGACACTGCCTTCCTGCAAAGTGGTGGTTGGCGGGTGGCATCCGTCGTATATGCCTGACAGCATGCTGCAACATCCAGAAATAGACTACGTTGTCGTGGGCGAAGGAGAACGCGCGATGACCGAGCTCGCTGCCTGCATCACCAAAGGCGAAGACGCTAAGACCGTTGCAGAAATTGCTGGCGTTGCCTATAGGCATGAAGGAAAAATAGTGAAAACGCCTCAGAAGTTCATCACTGATCTGGATGAGATTCCATTCCCGGCAAGGCATCTGTTGCCCATGGACCTCTACGAAAAAGAGATTCCCTATTTGAAAGCAAAACCTTTTCACACCATGAACATAGTGCGAGGTTGCCCGTTTAATTGCGTATACTGCGAGACTAGAAGGCTGTGGGGGCGAACGTGCCGCGCCTTTAGTCCCCAAAGAGTGGTAGACGAAATCCAGCATCTGGCAGCAAACTATGGTACAAAAGGCGTCTATTTTGTAGGTGACAACTTCACCATTAATAAAAAAAGAACAACAGAGCTATGTGAACTGATAAAAAAGTCTAACCTGGATATTGAGTGGGTTTGTGACACCAGAGCCGACATGATCTCGCGGGACCTGCTGAAGTCGATGAGAGAGGCTGGCTGTCGGACCATATGGTTTGGAGTGGAGTCAGGTTCCCCGCGGATTTTAGAAAAAATCAATAAAGGCATCACTAACGAGCAGACCATTCAAGCGTTCAAGCTTTGCAGGGAAGAGGGCATTCAGATCGCCTCTTCATTCATATTGGGAATCCCAGGCGAGACGGTTAAAGACATGGAAGTCACGTACAAGTTTGCCAAAAAACTGGACCCCGACTGGAGCCAATTTAACGTCTTCATAGCGGTTCCCGGCAGCGGTCTGTATGATGAAGTGATGCAGAAAGGTCTTTACGATCGTGTGGATGGTTTTTTGGCTTACGTCAAAACCGAAGATTTCAATTATGAGTCGCTGATGGAGATTCAAAGGCGGTATCAATCTGACCTAGATTTGTCACCGAAGAGGATTCTTCGAAAAATGAGGCGCGAGGGTTTCTGGACAGTTCTAAAAAAGGGTCCAAGATATCTCCGTCGCTTAATTTAATAGAATTTTTCACGTTTAAAGTCATGTTAGATGTAAATCTCGAACAGCTTTCTCATTCTTTAGCCCTGTACGCTTCAAAGCGCGAAGTTACATTTGTGAGGAAAGGTGCACAAATCGTCTTTCTTTTCCTAATCGTATATTAATGAAAGCTGCATATGTTCCAATTGCGACTGAAGCTATGAAACCGAAAAAACTGGAGGGGTTAAACGGGTTTTGGCTGTGAGCGAAGACCTTCGAGAAAGAATTCATGAGGCAAACGTTGCGGTTCATCGGTTCGAGGCAGAATATTACGAGTTGCTTCATCCGGAAGTGTATGGGAAGCAGGAGCAAAAAAGAATAGATTTTGTGTTAAGGATGGTTGACACGCTCATAGCGGATAATCAGAAAAAGGCTCTTGATTTTGGGGCGGGAACTGGAAATTTAACAGGCAAGCTTCTTCGAATGGGTTACAGGGTAACTGCAGTAGATATTTCTGCGAAAATGTGCGCAATTTTGAAAAAAAGATACGCCCCTTATTTGGCGGCTGAAAAGTTGCTTGTTCTTAACTCGCCGATAGAAGACGTGAGTTTTGATAAGGGCGAGTTCGATTTAATCACTTGTTATTCTGTGCTGCATCATCTACCCGATTATGTGGGTACACTCCAAAGCCTTTCAGTTTTTTTGAAAAAAGGCGGTGTCCTGTATCTGGATCATGAGGCGTCTCCATTTTATTGGAAGAGCGAGTCGGGAAATTTAGCGCACCTTGTGAAGTCAGTGTACTTCCATTCGAATCCTATGCTCAACGCTTTGTATTTTGAGATTATAGGGATAAGCATCCCACCTCTTGATTACACTCTATCTGATTACTGGCACAAGAAAGATCATTCCTTGGATCATGAGGAAATAGAATGCGTGCTTGAGAAGGAGCGCTTTGGTTTTTTTAAGCGGGTTGATTATCATCTTAATGGGACATGGGTTTTGAATCCGATTTTTTATTTGTATAAACGTATTTGCAAACCTGAGATGAGTTTTTGGGTAGCTAAAAAGTAGCTGGTAAGCATGGAAACTGGAGAGTGGCGGTGGCGAAAATGAGCCATTCAAACGTTTGCGCTTAATTCAACTTTGCGTGGTATTCTCTTAATCTAATAAAACTTATAAAGAAATCACTCTCATAGATAGTTTCACGGGCAAGGAAAAATATAGGAGAAAAGCAAAGCTACGACTATTGCCCCTTCTTTATTTTGAATGCGTTTTTCAAAGCTTGCACCAGAACCAAGTTTTCTTCGAACGCCCTAACAGTCACTCTGAAGTAGCGGTCGTCAAGCCCAACAAAAGTGCCACAGTCCCTAATCAGAATTCCATCTTTCGCCAGCTCTTCCTTCAGAATAGTTGCCGTAATTTTCTCGGCAAGGATCTTCACCAGCAGAAAATTCGTTACAGACGGAAAAACCTGCAATCCGCCGATTTCACTGAGCATTTTTGCAAATCGCTCTCTTTCTTTTGCAATGGTGCGCTTGGTGTTCTCGATGAATTCGGTGTCTTTGAACGCCGCTAGAGTGGCGTAGCCCGCCAAGCTGTTGATGCTCCACGGTTGCCGAACAGTCTGGAGCGTGTCTATGAGGCTTTCGGTTGCTATTCCATAGCCGAAGCGTATTCCCGGCATGCCGTAGAATTTTGTGACCGACCTAATCACGAAAAGATTCTCGTACTTCTTCACGTAACCAACCATCGTATTGTCTGGGCCTTTTTCTGCGAATTCGATGTAGTTCTCGTCGACGCTGAGAATGACGTCCTTTTTGCGGCAGAAATCAACAAGGTCCAAAACCGTTTCTCTGCTGTAAAGTGTTCCCGACGGACTGTGCGGGTTACATATGGAAACTATCCGAGTATCATCTGTCACTGCTTTCTTCACGCTTTCGATGTCCAGCGCAAAGTTGTCTGGCAGCTTGACGAAGATGGGCTCGCCGCCGACTCTTAACGCTGCTTTCTCGTACTCGGTGAATGACGGCACCGGAATGACGGCTTTGAAGCCGCAGGGTAAAGCCTCTGTGATCATGTAGATGAGCTCTATCGAACCGTTTCCCAAGATGATGTTTGCCGCGTCGACACCGTGTCCCACGTACTTGGCGATTTCCGTCCTCAACTCCACAGGGTTCGGGTCTGGATAAAACCTTATCCGTCTAGCATACTGTTTTACTGCTTCCAGTGCTTTAGACGAAGGTCCGAGAAAATTGATGGGTCCGCTGAAGTCAAGCACTTTCTCAAGCGGGATGTTGTATTTCCTAGCGAAGCCCCAGACGTCTCCGCCGTGGCTCACAAACCGCTTCTGCTTACATGGATTCGTCAACTCTTTTTTCCTCCATCAGCTTGACCATTTCTTTTTCTATTTCCCGCTGTGCCTTGAAGTGAGCGTTATACATGTTTACGATTTTGTAGAGCCAGTACACTATTCCCACTCCTAGAGTAACTATAGTTATCAAAGCATATTTTTTTATTGGTATTGTCTGCGGCATGAACATTCTTTCTGGGAACGCGTTTGCGAGAAACTTGTCTTGACGTTTTTCGTGCATAAGCAGGTCTCTTGACAGCAAATACGTTATTGCAAAAACTGGGATGACGAGGATAATGGCGGCAGCCCACGCTTTCGCGTTCATCTCAGGAAAGTTATCTGAGGCTGTGGGCGGTTCTTTTCCCTGCTTCCTTAGAAAGGCTGCAATTTGGTTTTCCAAGTCCGCTTCGCGGCGAAAATGCCTATTCCTGTTCTCAATCAGGCGGTAGAACATGGGGAAAAACGCGGCTCCGAAAGTGGCTATTGACGCCAAAAACCACATGGAAAACCAAATCTTTCTGTCTGTTTCCGTTCTTCCCTGCATAATCGTTTCCATTCTATGCATCAATTTTGGCGTGATAGTGTTCACAGCCAAAGTTTATAAATTCTTTCATCAAGCATCTTAATAAAATGAATAACCGTGAAGTGCTGATTTCCGTGGTTGTTCCAGTGTTTAACGAGGAGTTGACGATAGGTAACGTGATTGAACGCTTAGCAGTGGTCACGCAAAAAACCGGTTTTAAACATGAAATAATCGTTGTGGACGACTGCTCAGCAGACAGATCGTTGGAAATTTCAAAACGCCACGGCGTCAAAGTTTTTTCGTTAACGAATCACATGGGCAAGGGTTACGCCTTAAGAGCAGGCTTCGAAAAGACAAAGGGTGAAATAATAACTACAATAGATTCAGACGGGTCGCATCGTCCAGAGGAACTGCCGCGGTTGCTGACCCCCATATTCCAGAAAAAGGCGGATTTAGTCATCGGATCCAGATACTTAAGCCAAAAACCAGTGGCTACCAAAAGGCTAAACGATGTCGGTGTTCGCCTCTTCAATTTTTTAATTAAAATTTTAACCAGAGCGGAGTTTTCTGATTCTCAATCGGGTTATCGCGTGATGAGAGCGTCGGTCTTAAGGAATATGCGTTTAGAATCAAGCGGGTATGAAATCGAGTCAGAGATGCTGGTGAAGACGGTTCGACAGGGTTTTAAGGTCATGGAAGTGCCGATAAGTTTCGAGCTGCGAACCTACGGAACATCTCGGTTGGACCCGGTGGTTGATGGTTTCAGGATTCTTTTTTCGATAATGCTGGCGTGCGTAAAGGATGGCCGAGGATAGTGGCTGCTGCGTCTCCTCCTAAAGTTTCTATAATCGTGGCAACTCTCAACAGCGCGCCTACCATCGGCGAGTGTTTGAAGGCGATTTTTGAATTAAATTATCCTAAAGATTTGCTGGAAATAATTGTTGTTGATGGCTGCTCCACGGATGGAACTTTAGAGATAGCTGAGAAATACCCAGTCAAGGTTATTTCCGCGCCTCTTAACGCTCCAGCCGCGTATAATTACGCAATTAAAATCGTAAGCAATGATGTTTTGGGGTTTATCGATGCGGACGCGAAAGTGGAGAAAGAGTGGCTGAACAAACTCGTGGGTTATCTGGATGACTCTCAAGTGGCGGGGGTGAGCGGCGGCATCGAAACTTGGAACAAAGAAAACGCTTGGGCGAGAAGCATCGGGTACGACCTTGAAAACAGGTATGCCCGCCTAAAGAAATCTGTCGTGCGCGTTGCGACTATGAATCTTTTGCTGAAGAAGAGCGTTGTAGAGGCGGTTGGCGGTTTTGACGAGCATTTGCCGTCGCAGTACGACACAGACTTGGGTTTCAGAATCACGAGCAGAGGCTATAAGCTGCTTTTTGAGCCGAATGCCAAGTGTTATCATTTTAACAGGTCAACAGTGAAAGCGTATTTTCGGCAGCAGCTGCAGTATGGGAAGAACACCGTTAAACTTTATTTTAAGCATTCCAAGCTGATTAAAGGGGACAGAATCACCGATTTTGGCATGAACATTCAGCCTCTTTTGCTGCTTGGCGTAGCATTGTTTTTCCTTTTGGGGCTGCCAGAAGTGCTGCGTCCGTTGTGGTATGTTTCGGCGTTTATTTTGGCGGTTATTTTTGTGTATTATGTTTTTTCAGCGGCTAGGCTCTCGATTAAGTTCAAGGACGCTGTGGCTATGCGGCTGGTTGTGCTTTATTTTGTTAGGGCTCTCGCCTGGTTTATCGGTGCGGTCATCACGACGGTTAGGTTTCTGGCGGGTGATAGAAGGTAGGCAACATGGTTAAGGTGTGTTTTATCTCTCCGGAGTATCTTCCTCTTTCTGGTGGAACAGGCGCCTACGTTTACTACCTGTCCAACGAACTCATGAAACTGGGCAATTCGGCTTGCATCGTGACAGGCTACGACGTAAGCGGAGACGTGAAAATCAACGAGCAGCACCATATTTTCTTCATTAAAACACTCAAGGCGCCTGTGGTCAAGTCGTTTCTGTTCGCGGCGTCTGCCTCTAGAAAACTGAACAAGATCCGCGGCAGTTTTCCCGTTGACATTGCGCATGTTAATCTTCCTTTGGTTCCGAGTTTTGCTGTTCCTCGCGGTTTCGGAAAAACGTTGATATCTACTGTTCATTCGACGTGGAAGGGCGAGGCAGAAGCGATTAAGGGCGAGCCTTACAGCAGGCTCAACTCGAACGAGAAGTTTATGGTGAGCTTCAACTGGTTCCTGCGGGTTTTTGAGGAGAAGATGCTGGAGCGTTCGAACAGGATAATCGCGGTGAGTGACTTCACGCGGAGAGAGCTTCTGCAGTACTATAAGGTGAAGGAAAACAAGATTCGTGTGATCCACAATGGAGTTGATGTGGACAAGTTCAAGCCCGCAGCCGACAAACTCAAGGCAAAAGCTGAGTTGGGTTTCAACCCTGAGGACAAAGCGATACTCTCTGTTGGTCGTTTATACGCTCGGAAAGGCTTGTTTACCCTCATCGAAAGCATGGCGTTGGTTACTAGGAAATTCAAGAACGTCAAGTTCATAATCGCGGGGAAAGGCCTCAGCAATGAGATGAAAAAGCTGGTGAACTATGCCGCGAAGCTTGGAGTAAAAGATAACATAGTTTTCACAGGATATTTCCCTGACAAGGAGCTGCCCCGGCTTTATCAAGCGGCAGACATTTTTGCTTTTTCCACGTTCTACGAGAACCTTCCTTTCGCGGTGTTGGAGGCGTTGTCAAGTGGGTTGCCTGTTGTGACGACGCGGGTGGGCGGGATTCCCGAAATGATTGAGAACGGAAAGAACGGGTTTCTGGTTGAGCCTTCAAATTCTAGGGAGTTAGCGGACAGAATTTTGTACTATCTGGAGCATCCCGCAGTGGCTTCTGAGATGGCGCTTCTCGCTCGCAAAGCCATTGAGAACCATTTTGACTGGCGTCTCATTGTTAAGAAAGTGGTTAAGGTTTACGATGAGGCGTTGAGCTAGCTTGTTTCTATAGGTCTGCCTCTGTACGCTATGGTTGCTTTTTGTAAAAGCTTTACAAAGCCCAGCGAACAGAAGAACGCTTTCGTCAAGAACTCGTGCTTGTAAAGTACCATCTGCGCTTTCACGGGCAAGTCTATTCTTGGGCGCTCGAACTTCCGCGCTACCTCAGGCACCTGGAAGCCCTCCACGTTTATCGCGTCATCGTGCAGATTTGTTTTTCTGGCTATATAGTCCAGATAGCTGATTTCTCCTAAGTCTAAACCCATGATTTTTGTGGCGATTACGTCGGTGGCTAACGCGCAGTTGCTAGTCAGCATTAGGTCCATTTTGACTGGGTTTCCTTTGGTCGGGCCGTTTCCCTCAATCGCTACTCTTGCGTCCATCACCGTAAGTTGCGGCTTGAGAATTGTGTAAAGTCGGTAGAAGACTTCGCTCAGGTAAGGATGCAGATAAATGCGCCTGTCGCTCGGCACGCAGCCGAAGAGGTTTTTTATGGCTCCGCTGTACATCGCGAACTCGTGGGTTTTCATAAGTGCCATGTCGACTGTGGTGTCTGCTTCGAGCACGGTTTTGGGAAGAAACAGTTCCTTCAGAGCGCCGCCATCGGGGAATTTTACTTTGACAACTTTGTCCTCTGAAAGGTTAATCACAGTGCCGCCTGCGCTTTTCGCAGCAGCTTCTATGCCTGTCTTCTCGAACGCTGAGCGGCATGGATAATTGTACCCGTTGGATTCGCCAACTATCACTTCTTCATTATCATCCCGCAGCAGACCGACCAGCTCGCGAAGTAGTGCAGGGCTTGTCACCACTCCTGGCACGTATTCAGGGTGGCTCATGTTCGGCTTCACAAAAATCCGCTGTTTACCACGTAACCCCGCGTTTTTCACTGCTTCCTTCAGAATTTCAGCCGTATCTTCTTTGACTCTGTAGATTTTAACAGTTTTCTGCTGCATTTCAGGCACCCTCCCCTTCTTTCGCTAGTATGCAGCCAGGATCCGAAGATAGGGCGTCGTCGTTGTAAGCGCTTGCTCTTGCCCTGCAGCCGCC
>CAZWPI010000066.1:0-8914 GCA_964636055.1 uncultured Candidatus Bathyarchaeia archaeon | reverse complement strand
CGCCGTCTTGCAGCGTTGTTTGCAATCCGTTCATGGTGGTGGCGCTTTTTCCGTTAATGAGAAACTGGAGGAAACCTTTGACTTCTCCCGTTTTGGGGTCGTAGACGTATTCGACAAACTGTTTACCGTAATGCTGCTTCAGGGTCTCGAGGACCCTTTCGACGGTGACTTTCTGGTCTGCTGGGAACTTTAGGGTTTCCTCTTTTTTGCCGACTATTTCTCGCAGACTGGTGAAAAATCGGACTGAAACTTGCAACGTTACGTCACCATCAACTGGACTAGAGAAAATGTGAGATTAAACTGTTGTGCACCAAAACATTGACCCTGCACGCTGAATCTAGGAGATTCGGCAAAACAGGCTAGTCAAAGCTAAGGTTAACGAGCCTTAGCGCTTGCGTTTCTTGAAGTAGACCAGCAAGCCTATGCCTACAACAGATACTGCGATTACGGATGCTATGATTAATGTTGTTGGGAAAGGCTCTAATGCGATGGTGAAGGCTATAGTTTCTGAGGTTCCAAGGTTTCCCGCAGCATCCCAAGCGTAAACTGTAATGTTGTGCCCTCCAACAGACAAGCCAGTCAAGGTTTTGTTACCTGCAATAGTCACGTTATCTTTTCCGTCCAGACTATAGGTGGCTTGAGTAAATAGTTCGTTCACTGCAAAATTTAGTGGAATATCAGTCGTGGAGTATGATTTATTCTCAGGCGACGAAATAGCGATGCCTGGAGGGGTAGTATCAACATTGAAGAAGACCGAAGCGAATGAGGTGACATCTCCAGCAAAGTTTTTTGCATAAACCACTAAACTGTGTGTTCCTTGGGATAGTTCAATTAGAGTATCATTTCTAGTTATGGTGACATTTGCTCGGTCATCCAGACTGTAGCCTATCCACGAAGTTGCTTGATTAACCGTTAAATTCAACGGAACACTGGCCGTAGCATAACTTGTATTTTTCGGTGATATAACCGAAACGACTGGAACAGCCCCGAACAGAAACGGAATGTACTTTTCGTTTGTAGCGTAATAAGTATATGTCCAAATGGGGTATGTTGATGTCAATACGGAACCGCCCACAACATAAAAAGTATCATCTATGACTGCAGTCTTGGCGCCAGCGCGTGCAGTAGGTAGCGGGGTACCAAAAGCCCAACTATCAATTGTTGGGTCATAAATGTAGGTTGTTGTATCCCCAAAAACGTAAATTCTCTTCGGCGCCTTCATTCCAGATGTTGCACCAGCGGCGCCATGCAACCTGTTGAAGGCGTATTGTTTGAAGCTCCATTCATCAATTTCAACGTTGTATACCTGAATGATTTCCTCTGTCGGAGCCTCCTGAGAGTTAGTCAATCTATAACCTAAGTAGTATATCCTGTTATCAACTGCGGTTAAGGCATCAGTAATTCTGTGCGGCGGTGAAGTTTTCTTCACCCAAGAATCAGTCACTGGATCATAAGCCATATTAACGTTGTTTGACATGCTTGCTCCCCAATCGAAGTAGCCGCTTAGCACGTAGATTTTGCCGTTCACCACGTTTGCACTTAACAGGTCCATAGGTTGGGGCATAGCGGCTTTAGTTTCCCATGTGTTAGCGATGGGGTCATAGACCTCGTTTACACTGGTGTATGCCTCAGGTGTGGTGTATGAATAGGAGTAACCGCCTATGCAGTAGATCTTGTTTTCATAGACGGCAATGCCGAAATCTCTCCTTGGTGTTGGCATCGGCGCTTTGGAAATCCACGTATCTGATGCTGGGTCATACTCTTCGTTAGTGCCTAAAAGACCATTATTGTTCCAGCCTCCGATGGCATAGATTTTGCCGTTTACCGCCACAACGCCTAAGCCAGCTCTCGCCCGACTCATCGGCGCTTTCGAAATCCAAGTGTTTTCGGCTGAATCATCAGCAGAGGACAGCGCGGGCTTGACCGTCACTATGCATGACGCTGTTAGAAAGACGAAAACAAGCAACAACCCATATGTTTTCCTCATGCTTTGTCTCCCACTTTCCTCCCTCGTTTCTTGAAGTACACCAGCAACCCCACGCCAATAACAGCCATTGACAAAACAGAAGCCACGACTAATGTTGTTTGGAAAGACTCTGTCTGCTTGGGTTCCAGGGAAGGTGCTGGAGTTTGTGAAGGAGACTGGTCAGGTGTTCCGTACCCAATGGGTGTGTACTGCTCATTGGTGGCTGCAGAATTTGTCATAACGATATAGCCTTCGTATGGAGCAAATATTCCACCGATTACGTAAAATTCATCATTTAAAACAGCTACTCCAGCGTATCCTCTGGCTGTAGGCATAGAAGTATAATTAGTCCAATTTTCAGCTATTGGATCATACTTGTAAGTTGCCGACTCATCAAAAAAATAAATGCCCTTAGAATCATTCGCACCTGAAGCTACACCCATAGCGCAAGCCGATCCATAAGTAGGGGAAGGTTTCCCTATGCTCCACCTGTCAGCAAATGGATCATAAGCGAGAGTTAATCCGCCTTGAGCGGGGTTTTCTTTTGTGCTTCTTGTAGCTATGAAATATATTTTGTTATTAAAAACAGCTGAGCCTAAACTCGTGATTCTAATTGGCGCTGGCGTTTTTGTGGTCCACGAATCAGAATCAGGATCATAAACTTCATTTGCCAACGTAGATTGATATGCGTAAGTACCAACTCTTCCCCCTACAAGGTAGATTTTACCTGCCACAATGTTAGCGCCTGGCAAACTTCTTGCTGTAGGCATAGGCTCTTTAGTCTCCCAAGTGTCGGTCGCTGGGTCATAAGCTTCATTTACTACAGTGACGCTACCGTTGCCGATATAGCCACCTATACAATAGATTTTGTTTTTGTAAACAGCAATTCCAAAACTGGTTCTAGGCGTTGGCATAGAGGTCTTGAAAGTCCACATGCCCGTAGCTGGATCATATTCTTCGTTGGTGCCTAAAATTTTTCCATATCCCATTTCAGGTGAAAGTACGTTGCCCATCAAGCTCAAATCATCCCCGCCAATGGCATAGATCTTTTCGTTCACAACGGCAACTCCCAGACGCATTCTCGCATGGTGCATGGGCTCTTTCGTTACCCATGAATCCTCTGAGACCGCCGACACAAGATGAGCTGTGCTTACGCATGACACTATTAGGAAGACAAGAACAACCATCAAAGCAGCAGCCTTACCCACGTTTATTCCCTGCTTAATGCTGGGCTGTTTCTGCTGTAAAAGCGTTTTTGTCAACATTTCTTGACTAACGCTTAAGCCTGTTTAGTCAAGATTTCTTGACAAGCCGCATATTTGCTCTCTCAGAATCGCATGCCACCTATTTATAATTTAAATAAGGGGCTATAGTTTTTTCCGAGCAGCTAGCCCACATCAGTCTAAGCAGCAGTTTAATCTATTTATAGAGGGGGTATAGACAAAAAATCGCAACAGTTCAGAACGCTATCCAAACAATGTCCTACGAACAAGTCAGCACTTGAACGCTATCCTTTTCGCGTTTTTTCCAGCTGGCACAGCACTTCAAACATCACCTTAGCCGCCACAACAGCCGAAACGCCGTTGTCGTAAACAGGCGCAACCTCCACAACGTCAAACCCAACCACGCGCTTGTCACATAAGGCGCACAAAATATCCAGTAGCGTGTGAGTTTCGATGCCTTCGGGCTCTGGATTCTGCACTGCAGGAGCAAAAGCAGGGTCAAGCACGTCCATGTCCACCGTCAGGTAAACCTGCTTGTACGGCGCAAGCTCTTCTTTAAGCTTCTGGATGACCTGTGCTGCTTCTTCCTTGCGTATCTGTTGCGAAGTGAAAAAGCCTATTCCCGCCTGTTCTGCGTAAGCCAACTCCTCTTTGCTGACTGCTCGTGTTCCCACTTCGACTATTTTTGCGGGCTTAACTTCCTCGTTTATCACCCGCATGAACGTGGTGTGCGAAAGCGTTAACCCCTGATACTCCTTGCGCACATCAAGATGAGCATCGAAACTGACGACAGCGGTTTCCGCGGCTTTGTCGCCTAACCCCTTCAAAACACCCAGCGTTATGGTGTGTTCTCCGCCAATCGCCACAGGCACTTTTTTAACCGTTAAAAGGTCTTCAACCACAAGCTTCAGCATGTCCACCGTTTTCCGTGGGCTTGTGGACACGTGCAAATCGCCCAAGTCATGCAACGCCAAGTCCTCAGCGTCAACTCCGCTACGGAAACTGTACGTCTCTATGTTCAGCGAAGCCTGCCGAACCGCGTTGGGACCGAAACGTGCTCCAGTCCTGTACGTGCTCGTAACGTCGAATGGAACGCCAAAAACCACATACTTCGCCTTTCTAAGGGGTTTTTGGATGCCGCCGAAAATGTTTGATTGTGAAACGTACAGTTCCCAGTTGCTCATCTTGCTCAGTCCTTTTGTAAACTGGTTACTGTTGGGTTGCTCTAAACGTTTTCGCTTGTTGGTGCCACTTCTTTTGTCGTAACTTGATTAATGGAAGTTTAGCAACGGCTTTGCTAAGCCTTCCATTCTGAACGTGGCTCTGGTTGACCACGCTGCCAGCGAGTCATATAATAGAAAACCAAGAAAACACCTGAAATCACAATCAGAGACAAACCGAATAAGAAGGAAAACCCAGCTTGAGGCGAATTGGAAAGAAAATAGAAACGTGAAATTACCAGAAGAGAGATCCCAGGAACGCAAAATAAAAGGAAAAACAAACCGTAAGTTCGGGAATTCAACCACTTTGCAGACAGCCTTATTACCAATACGGCAATTACTGTCCTCGCCTTAAAATTTTTTCTCAAAACAGATAAGGCTGAACATTAAATTTATTAATTTCAGCGATAGTGGCGATGTCACCCGCACAACCCCTCTTTTTTAATTTCTCGCATCTAACGTTCATTCGCTTGGCTAACAGCAACTCTGTCAAAACCCCACTGTTCGGCGGAACCGTTGACAGTGTAGATACCTACCACGCAATTCCATTTCATTCCTCTCTTAAAACAAGCGCTGAATTTTCGGATAGGCTTTCGCTTCAAAACAGACTGGAGAAATAGTGCATTATTACGAAAAAGGAGTGTTCAGAAGTCCTTCACAACGGGCAACTGTAGCTCTTATAAAGGGTATTTAAGCATCCACTGTACTATAAGAAGCTTGATGTTTATGCCGAAGACTGAAGCCATAATAAACATTCAGAACGTTGTTGCTACTGGAACTATGAACCAAAAAGTCGACTTAAACGCTATTGTTAAAGGTTATCCAGGCGCAGAATATCGTCCGGAACAGTTTCCGGGGCTAGTATTCAGGCTTAAGAGACCGAAGACGGCTACGCTGATTTTTAGCTCGGGAAAAATGGTGTGCACAGGAGCAAGATCGGGAAAGGAAGCCCGCAGCGCAATCATGAAAGTTGTTAAAGAACTGAAGAAGGGAGGAGTAATCATCCTCAGCAAGCCAGACTTTAAGGTTGTGAACATTGTTGCCTCTGCAAGTCTAGGCGGAAAGGTAGATTTGGAGAAGGCAGTTTCCACGCTTGGAAAAGCTATGTATGAGCCAGAGCAGTTTCCAGGCTTGATCTACAGGATGGACGAGCCTAAAGTGGTTATACTGATATTCGCAAGCGGGAACCTTGTTGTGACAGGGGCGAAGGTAGAACAGGACGTTTATGACGCAGTGCATAAGCTTCACGAAAGCTTGGAGGAACAAAACCTCATATTCTACGAGTAAGCTTCATGCGTAAATCGCCCTGAGCGCAAAGTATCTTTTTATGATGTCAAATTTCCTCAACGTGAAAGTGGCTCTCGATTTAAATTTATACTAAACGAAATAGTCGACTAACTGTAAGCAAATAAGAGGTTTCTTCATCAACTCGAAAATAAGGCCATCTGCTACTGCCAGTCGTCTCCTTCTTCGTCCCAACCTTCGTCATCTTCAACATCTTCTTCATCAAACAATCGTGAGCACCTTCTAAGCATTAAAATCTATTTGACTGCACAGTTAATTAATTGTTTCTGGAATTTAGCGCACGCTGAATCATGTATAGGTCAAAATCAAACAATGCAACGAAGCGCACCTACAGAGGTATCGAACTGCTCCTCAATAATATAGTACACAATTACCTTCTCGGCTCTTCCACCAGTTGCCCATCCATCTCGTAGAAAGTTGGTGTCTTCGCAAGCTCTTTAATTATGGATTTGGGTCTTGACCACTTGTACGTTGTGTCTGGCAGGTACCTTCTCATGTAACGGCAGTCTGGATTCACGCATCTAGCGAAGACTTCCCAGTAATGCTCCATTTCATTCTCCACTTTGCTGTAAGTGTAAGAATATACTCTGTGTCCACAAATGCATCGTGGAGGCGTTGGAATAACTTGTTTCATTAAGCCAATAATCTTGTCTATTTTTGATAGGAGATCTTTTCTTTGATTTTGTTCCAGTTGTTTTTTTAGCATGCCTTCGATGTTAGACCAATGTATTTGTGGATTCTTGGTTTTCAGTTCGGTCGCTAGTCTGTGTACTTCAATGATTTCTTCGTTCAAGACCCATTCGCGAGGTCGCCCAGGTTTTCTAGCGTGCGTCATCAAGTTAAGATTATTCACACCGAAATTTAAGCAATTACCGAACAAAAAGAAAACCGCCATCTTATGGCAGCCAGATTTCTCATATTTTGATTCCTATCAGTATTCATCTTGAGCTTTTTCGACTCCCATTTTAACCACCTAATCAGTGCAGAGAGTAAGATTAAGGTGAAATTCTACTTGGCTAGGTTAATATAGCGAGCAGGCGTTTGATAACCACTGCTGGTGTTCTTTAGAAAAGGGGCGGATCCGTAACACTCGCATTTCTCATCTTTCTTGAGGTGGCTATGGCGAGTACGCTGGGGAACAAAGAGTTTGAGATACAAGAACGTGCCATTGGGCGAATATCTCGCTTTTCTTTCAGTGAAGCATAGTGTTGACCCTGACAAGTTGTTTCAAGCTTTGGTCTCGACAAAAGAACGCGAGAAAGTCTTGTGTGGAAGTCTTTCAATCGAATTTCGTGGCAGGATAAGAGACGAGAAGATTTTTTTGATAATGAACGACTCGACTGTGGTTGCGCAGTTTAGGGTTTCCGAGAGTTTTCTTTCGGAAAGAGGTAATCCTCTTAGAAAGTTTATGGATTGTGACAGGATCCGCAGGTACTTGGCTAGGAAGGCTGATGCGTTTCAGTCCAGTTTCATTGGTGGTTTGCGTGTTGGAATGAAACATGTTAATCTGAGTGCTAAGGTTCTTGAAATATCCAAATCTGTTTCGGTTTCTACGCGGTTTGGAAATTCTGCGGTCTTGGCTAACGCTCTGATTGGGGACAAGACTGGCACAATAAAGCTTACCCTTTGGGAGGCGCAGATAGACTCAGTTTCTATTGGCGACATTGTTCAGATTAGAGATGCCCAGACGTTTACGTTTAAAGGCGAGAAACAACTGCGGATCGGACGAAAAGGCACGTTGAGTGTAGAGCAGGAAAACGCCAGTACAACCTGAAAAGCTGGGATGGGATTCGAACCCTTATTCGAGTGGAGATGTCACCCGCAACCCTTCTCCTTTTTTTTAAAAAAAATAACCTTTTACCGAAAAAAACGGGCGTGAAATTGGTTGGGAGAAGAGTTCGTTTGAATGTAGATTTCCGTTAGTTTCTTGGGAATGTAAAGCCATCAGTTTATAAAGTATGGATGTACCTGTTAGATGTAACGTGTAGAAAGCGATTTTTGCACAGCAAAATATCAGGAGTTGAAATAGCGAATGTATAGAGACAGAGAGATGCACAAGGCAGTCTGCGCTGATTGCGGCCAAGAATGTGAAGTTCCATTCAAGCCCGACGGAACCAGGCCAGTATACTGCCGAGAATGCTACCGAAAGCGAAGACCACCCCGAAGATATTAAGTTGGTCTAAAATAACGAGTTAGTATACTTAAATCAACAAAAAAAGGAGTGAAAGAAATGACGGAAGATACAACCCCTAAGCCTGCAGCCGAAAAAGCGGAAGAATCGACGCCCAAACAAGCAGTTGAGGACTCAGAAAAAGTAGCTCCAAAAGTAGTCGCTGAAGAACCAAAGAAAATAACCAGGAAACCCCTGGAGAAAAAGCCAGACGTTGTTTTCATCGGAAACAAACCACCCATGAGCTACGTGATGGCAGTCATGACTGCGCTATCTTCAGGTGCTATCACTGAAATTACGCTTAAGGCCAGAGGCAGAGCAATAACCACTGCTGTGGACGTGGCTGAAATAACCAGCAGCCGCTTCATAAAAGACCTAGCGGTCACATCGGTGGGTATCGGAACTGAAGAGATGCCTGCAAGAGAAGGCGAAAACAGGACAAGAAACGTTTCAATAATAGAGATAAAACTCGCCAAAAAATAGAAACAGCGCTGAACTCGAGAATAATTTAGCGCGCTATTATGAAATAGTGAAATTAACTAACGCAAACTGAATAGGAATTGCATCCCCTGCTTGTGTTTGGTTCCCTCAATTCCCTTTTTTGGTTACTATGTACATTAAAGGACAGCTTTTGAGTGAGCAGTAGACTAGAGACTGGACCTTCATTTTGCCTAGCTGAACATTAAATTTATTAATTCAGCCCCAATGCTTAAGGTGTAAAGGCGGTCAAAAGTGTCATTCATGTCCAAACTCAAAACTGTAGGCATCCAAACGTTAGCGCCAACTGTTTTTTACGGCGCAGTTGGCATAATCCTCCTAGCGTTGCTGCCCTTCGCCAATTTCCCCCCTCACATAGGCTTAACAGGAATACTCAGCCTCGTAACCGCCTACGGCATTTTAAAGAAAAGATTCTGGGCGTTATGGCTGGTTGTCGCCCTGTTCGCCGTCGCCACCACGCTTTCCCTCTACACACTCGCAGTAATCGCCTTCACCAACGTTGTTGTGGGCATAAGCATGGTTGTTTACGCCG
>CAZWPI010000065.1:0-9030 GCA_964636055.1 uncultured Candidatus Bathyarchaeia archaeon | reverse complement strand
ATTAAAAAAGAGGGGATTGTGCGGGTGACATCTCCACTTGGTCGTGGGTTCAAATCCCATCCTGCCCGTTTATGATGACTTAACTTTTTGGAAAAGCCATTCAGATTTTACCTGCTTTCTAAGTTTGGGATTCGCTGGGCCAGCTTGATCCAATCTTCAGCCATTGCCTTTCTCATCAGCGGTTTTAAATTGGCGAAAACCTGCGGGGGCATCAGCTTCATCCAACCCTCCGTGACCACGACCCGATCATCAAAGTCAAGCAACGGGAGCAGCCACTGAACCAGAGCGGGAAATCTATCAGGCGGCACCTTCCTTGACATCAGTCCAAAAATGGAGGCCTGCTCGCTCTCCGTCGTCCGCTCTCTCAGAATCGGATAAAGGTGAGTGTCTTCTTTGTCCAAATGAATCCTTAAATGCGATTCTAATACTGCGGTCGCTCTCGCTGTTATTAGAGGATCAGGTGCTTTTCGCATCGTTTCCAGCCCGTTAACCATTTTGTCAAGCTCACGATGATCCAGAAAGTAAGCCCGGGCAACGAGGGGTGTCAAGTTGTCCACAGCGGGGAAAACCGCCGCTTCTTCACCCTGCGCATGGTAGTCCAGTATCTCGGCTACCGTACGCAATCGGTCAAAGACGGGCGTCAAATCCCCTCCATTATGCGCTAGTTTAAAGGCTGAAGAGTCAATTTGAGAAACGTCGCGACGAAAAGCGTTATGGATAGAACGCACTATGTCAATCGGTCCAGACACAACATTCACTTCCAACCGGAAAAAGTCACTTCGACTTTATTAAGGATATATTATTGTGGTTCTGCAGTCACCAAAAAAAGGGAAAGTTGCGGGAGACGTCTCCACTGATAGCCAAGTGTACCTCACCTCGGCTGCTTTCAATAAAATAAAAAAGGGTGGGCCATGTCCGAACTTCAGACAGGGTTACTTTAGACTAGGCTCGGTGACTTCTCGCTCCATCAACACGTAAACACCAGAAATGGTCGGTCGGATCACCTAGACCACCCGTCGATTTAGCTTGCCATCCTTCCTTTGCCATGCGATTAATCCTAGCAACAAGTTTCCGACAGGTACCAGTATCAGAAAGGATTTCATATTCCTTCATTCAAAAGTCCTCAATTCATAGTCTCGTACCGATTCTTATATCTGCCTTTCGAAATTGGAAATTATTTACGCAAAAAAAGGAAGGTTATGCGGGAGATTTCGCCACTTTACTCTCATCGAAGCCATAAAAGACTAACCAGGAACACTAAATTATTTTAGCTTCCTAAAGAATCAGACATCCGCAAATTTGTACAGTTTCCCAACCACGCTGGCAGTTCTTGAAAATTCAACAAGTAAGACTTGAATCAGTAAAATTACTTTCACAAGAAAAGCCAAACGCGAAGCTCATTGTCTTTCAGACTCTTAATTATGTAAAACTGCCTTCGATCTAAAGGGATTTTAGGAGCTTTCAGATCTTTTTAGGGTTGAAGAACATACATCAACGTCCTCACTGGAGTAGATTGATTTAAAAAGTCCAAATGCGTGAAATTACAGTCGAAACGAATAACAAATAGTGAAGAGGAAATAGAAAGATGGCAAAACAGTTCAGAGTAATAATTATTGAATATGAAAAAGAGAAAGAAGATGATATCGAAAGACTTGTAAAGGAGTTGACAAAGAGGGTTGGCAATCAAGAAGGCGAGGTTCGACGCATTTATGAAGGTTCAGATGGGCGTGTAATATCAGCTCTTGAAAAAATCTTGAAACTTGCAGAATGATTATCCTAAGAAAAACGAGTTGGGCATGAGTAAGAACATTCTCGTTTTCGTTTTAATCTTGGGCTGCGATCATGTGTTTGTTTTTGAAGTCTTTTCACGCTTCATTTTTCACTATGTCCGTAGGTAATAACGATAGATTGAAATAGTGTAACCAACATACAACATCAGACGGAAGTGACCGAATGGATTGTCTACTCTCCGATTCTGAAATAGAGAATTATGTTCAAAAAGGAGAATTAATAAAAGAAAAATATGACCATAGATTCCTACAACCGGCAAGTTACGATTTGCGTATGGGCGATGTCGTTACATCACTGACTAGAGGGAAGTCTATTGACCTAGTTAATGGAAAATTCGATATTCATCCAGGAGAACTCGTCTCAATCCATTCTATGGAAAAAGTTGCTTTTCCTTTGAACATTCAAGGAAGAATATGCGCAAAAGTAAGTTTACTAGAAAAAGGATTCTCTAGCATAGCAACAAAGATAGATCCGGGATATGGATATCCTGACGGGTGGAATCTGGCACTAGTTTTCAAGCATTTGGGACACGAACCGATCGAATTGAAACCAGGAGATCCCATATGTTCCCTTGAATTTGAAAAGCTAGAAAGAAACGCAATGCATGGGTACCGCGGTAAAAATCCGAAAACCTTCATACATCCAGCGGAGACCGTAGACCCTATCGGAAAAAGTCAACTTGATTTCAGAAAGCTGGAAAAGGAGGAGTTAGAAAGGTTTCACGGTCACCCAATTGACGATATAATTTTGTCAATTGGAAGGCTACAAGGGGAAGTAGCAACCATTAAAACCAAACTTCCCCGTCGTCGTGCTATTTGGATAACGGGATTTTACGTGTATGCTTTATACTTCTTTTTTGGTCTGCTTTTTCTCGTCTATTGGAAGGAATTAGCTCCAGAGATTATTGACAACACTTCCTTTATAGCCGTGCTTGGGATTGGAGCGGCAGTTGTTGGGGCAGTTTTAGCTCTATTTGGTATTAAAGGTCGTGAGAAGTGAAAACCTTGATTATTGGAAAACCCGAGATACTTCAACTAATTGAAAGTGGAGAGCTATTAATCGATCCTCTATCCGAAATGAGTTTGACAGAAGATGGGATTGATCTAAGACTAGGGAAAGAAATTGCAAGACTGCAAAACGCTTCAATAATCTTTGACACCCACAAGGAGAAAAGTGTTAGGAAATTCTATAAGAAAGAAGTAGCTTCCTCATTCGTCATCAAGGAATCAGAACGGTTATTGCTCTGCACGTTTGAAAAAATAGCTTTGCCAAGAAGCGTGGTCGGTTTCCTAGGCCTGAGAAGCACTTATGCGAGGATTGGTTTACAAGCACCTTATGGCTTCATCAATTCGGGATTCCAAGGACAACTAACTGTGGAGGTTGTTGGGGGAAGTTTTCCGATAAGGCTTTACGCTATGGACAGGCTTTTTCATATAGCCCTCTTTGAAAAAACAACTCCGTCAACAAAGTCGTACGAAGGTAAATATCAAAACCAAGTTGGAGTAACTTTGCCATTGTTTGGTTCAAGTGAAATGAGCACATATAAATCTTCGTCAACATAAAACCAAAGGCGATTCAGTCTCCTTCTTGGTGAACATGTGTTCGAAATCGCTCCAGTTCATTATCTCCGGTTGTCATGCCAAAGACTCTCAGGCAAAAGGAAGTTTTTAAACAGCAAGTGGCACGTGAAAATAGCCTTAAAGGTAGTATGATGAATAACTATTCCTTCAATAACAACCTGCATGTAGCAAAAAGGATGTTCACGTTTTTTTTAAAAGAAAAGAAGGCGACGGCGTTAGGAAAAAATATAAGGCTATTAGTTCTCGCGACTTCGGTCTCATAAAGCAATAAAAAGCTAAATTTTTACGAATTTTCGGTTTTAATGCCTATTTTATTTATTTCCTTATACGAACGGGCGCAGTGCATGCAGCAGAACGCCATTTCTTTGCCGTCTATGACTTCGCGGTAGGCTCCTTCGTAGACTTTGCAGCCGCAGTGGGCGCAGACGTTGAGGCTTGGCTCGATGGCGATTGAGACGAGATCTGCGAAGCGTTTGAACAGCCCTGTGCAGAGTTCTCTGCCTTCTTGGGTGAGTTCGAAGACTTTTCGTTCCTTCTCGCCCACAGGCTTGATTGTGTGTTTCACTAAGCCCTTCGTTTCCAGTTGCTTGAGAAACGGGTAGACGAGGCTTGGGCTGACTTCTTTTTTGACTCTTTTTTTGAAGCGGCTGATTATCTGGTAGCCGTGGGCGGGTCCTTCGTAGAGTATGGTGAGTATGTAGAAGCGTGAGAAGTCCGAAATTAACTCGTCTATGTTTTCGGTTTTTGTTTTGGTTGCCATCGGCGCGTCAAGTTTATTGAAGGGTTCCGCGGGGATATAAATGTTCTTGAGATATATCTATAAAAGATACTAATTACGTTGAAACAGTTGGAGACTGAATAGCTCCCTCTTTTCCAGAAAAACCTGCACTAACAAATATATGCCAGTTATTACATCTAACTTTGGGTTCCAGGGGGACAATGCCCTTTGAAATACGACGTAATCATAGTCGGTGCAGGTCCAGCAGGAATATTCTCCGCGTTAGAGCTCACGGAAAAGAACAACCTTAACGTGCTGATACTGGATAGAGGTCCAGAAATAGACCAGCGTAAGTGTCCCTCAAGCCGAGGATTCGAATGTCGCCACTGCGAACCATGCTCGGTTCTTTCAGGATGGGGCGGGGCAGGCGCCTACAGTGATGGCAAGCTCACCTTATCAACCGAAGTGGGCGGTTGGCTCAACCAGTACGTTTCTCAAAAAGAGCTCAAAGCCCTCGTAGAATATGTTGACAGCGTCTACCTGAAGTTCGGCGCAAGCGAGCAAGTTTACGGTGGAGACCAAGAGAAAGTAGACGAAATCGAACGCCAAGCCTCCTTAGCGGGATTAAAGCTGATCAGACAGGAGGTTCGCCACATGGGCACCGAGAAATGCGCCGAGACCCTGCGGCAGATGCGCCGAGAACTGAACAGCAAAATCACGTTTCAACCCAAAACAGATGTGAAGGGACTAATCGCCGAAAACCACACAATCAAGGGCGTCGAAACCGTAGATGGCGAGAAATTCACGGGCAAATACGTGATAATCGCGCCGGGCAGAAGCGGCGCCGAGTGGCTGCAAACAGAAGCGCAAATCCGCGGCTTAAAAACCGTGAACAACCCTGTAGACGTAGGCGTAAGAGTTGAGGTTTTAGCCTCCGTCATGGAAGAGCTGACCAAGGCGCTTTACGAGCCGAAGCTTGTGTATTACTCGCGGCTTTTCGACGATCAAGTCCGCACTTTCTGCGTCTCGCCTTACGGCGAAGTCACCACAGAATCCTACGACGGAGTGCTAACCGTCAACGGGCAGAGCTATGCCGAAAGAAAAACGGAAAACACGAACTTCGCCATTCTTGTAAGCACCTCGTTCACGGAACCTTTCAAGGAACCCATAGCTTACGGAAAATACGTCGCCCGACTCTCAAACCTGCTAAGCGGCGGCGTAATGGTGCAGCGCCTAGGCGATTTGGTTTCTGGACGGCGCTCAACACCCGAACGCATCGCCCGAAGCGTAGTGGAACCAACATTGAAAAACGCCACGCCCGGAGACCTGAGCTTCGTGTTGCCCTACCGCTACCTATCCGACATAAGAGAGATGCTTCAAGCCTTAGATGTGATTGCGCCTGGAATCCACTCGAGAGATACGCTGCTTTACGGTATAGAGGTGAAATTCTACTCGTCGCACCTGCAATTGAGCAATGTTTTGGAAACCAAGATCCAGAACATGTTCACCATAGGCGACGGCGCCGGCGTCACCAGAGGCTTAGTCCAAGCTTCATCTTCAGGCGTTATTGTGGCAAGAGAAATTCTGAAGAGGGAAAAACTGAAGGCATAGTAAAATGGCGGTGGCTCAGAACATCAGGTGTTCGCACTGCGGCGCGCCAGTGGAGTTCAAGCCTGGCGAGATAATAGCCACCTGCAAGTACTGCGGCTTCACCACAGTCATCGAAACTGGGGAAGCCTTCAACTTTGAGCACTCGCTTCTGCTAAACAAGTTTGACGAAAAGCAAATTGAAGAACCCATACGAAGTTGGATGCGTTCTGGGTTCTTGAAGCCAGGGGACCTTGCCAAAAAATCAAAGATTGCCGAGAAGAACCTGGTTTACCTGCCTTTCTGGGTTGTTTCCGTCGAAGCTTCAAGCAACTACAAGGGGATATTCGAGCGTATCACTCCTGCAATCGTGAAGGAAGGAAAAATCGAGAAGGAATACAACTGGCTGGTTCTGGCGCGGGAAGCCGCAGGTTTCCCAACGAGGGAATATGATGTTCCTTTGGAGGGCAAGATTCCCTACGACTTCCGTCGGATTGAAGGGTTCGCAAAAGTCCTGAACAGTGAAATCGATAGGGACGAAGCCACGGAACTCGCCAAGCAGCAGATTGAGGCGAACCATCGCTATCTCCTCAAGGAAGACGTAGACAAAATCGTCGAAATGCAAACTGCTTTTAATGTGAAACAGGTGGTTTACTTGCATGCGCCTATCTGGTTCATAAAATATGAGTACAGAGGCAAAGCGTATGAGCTGATTATCGACGGTGCGTGTGGCGAATCCTTGAAAGGCGATATACCCGCTGTCAAGTTCTAGTCTGCCTTAAAGAAACTTTAATAGCGCCCTTTTATCTATAACCGAGTGGGAAGAGGCGGGAGATTTAAATGAGTGAGAAAAAGGATTTGTACGCAGAAGCGAAAAAGCAAATGCGCCTTGGCGAGCGCATAGTCGCGGCAATCCCTGGTTTCAGAGGCTACAAAGAAAAGGAACTGCGACGCGAGTCGGACAGGCTTATCCGAAATCATCTTCACCTTACCCTTTCAGAATCCAAAGATGAGCTCAAAACCATCTTTCAGAAACTTTCTGATCGCCGCTACTTCGACGTTATAACGGATATGGATCGGCTTATGGCGAAAGTTGACCGCATAACTGAGAAGGTTAACCACGCGTCTTACGGGTACTCTGGCTTCTTTGATGTGGTAAAGGTCACGGAAGAAAATCTTGACAGGATGATAGACTTCGACAATAAACTCGTCAGCGAAGCGGAAGGCTTGGCTGCTGATGTTGACGCTTTCAAAGGTGAAATAGCGAAAGGCGAAACCAAGAACGCAAAGGAAAGAATACAGAATATAACTGACAAAATAGAAGCGTTCGAGGAAACTTTTGATAAGAGAGCCGAAGTAATATTAGGAGTGAGATAAGATGCCACAAGTTATAGAATGGAAAGCCGCGGGTTCCGAGGACATAGTCTGGAGGTACCCGAACGAGGAGATAACGTGGGGCGCGCAACTCATAGTGCACGAATACGAGATGGCTGTGTTCTTCAGAGACGGCAAGGCTTACGATGTGTTTGGTCCAGGCAGGCATGTGCTTACCACTTTGAATCTGCCTTTGCTGACTAGCTTGCTCTCGCGCATTGCGGGCTACGGCGAGAAACCCTTCAAGGCAGCGGTCATATTCATCTCCACAAAGGTTTTTGCTGGAAAATTCGGAACCAGCGCTCAGACCACCGAGTTAGCACCACTCAAGGTATTTGGTGCCTTCTGGTTCAAAATAGAAAGTGCGCAGCTCTTCGTGAATGAGGTTATCGGTGGGCAGAACGCCTACACGACAGGAGACGTTAACGATTTTCTGCGAGGCTTCTTAAACGAGAAGATAATCGACGAGCTTTCACATTACGACTTGGTAACGGTCTTCACAAGACTTGACGAGACTTCCGTAATCGTGAAAAATTCGCTTACTGACTACTTTAAACGGTTAGGCATAGAACTCACCGACCTGCGGTTCGAGGGCATAGACACCACGCCAGAATATCGTGAACGACTGTTCTGGCTTAAAACGGGAAAAACCGCGCCCGACGAGGTTCTGCGCATGGAAACCATGAAAAGCGCTGCTGAATCACTCGGAAAATCTGGTGGCGGCGGCGCAGCCCTAGGAACAGGCATGGTGCTTATACCGCAGATAATGACGCCCACTGGTCCAACACAGGCACCGGCAGCAGCGCTAGTAATCTGTCCCAAGTGCGGTACGCATGTTCCAGCTACGTCGAAGTTCTGTCCCGAATGTGGAACGCAGCTTACGCCTCCGTCGGCGGGCGCGATTAACTGTCCGAAGTGCGGCAAGTCGATTCCTGCTGGCTCGAAGTTCTGTCCTGAGTGCGGTGCGCAGCTTTCCTCTTAAGGAGGGCACGTTAATGGCTCAAAGCAGTCGGGACCTGCTTTCCATCGGCGCCTTTCTTATAATAATCGTCGTAGCAATACTGTTGTTCGCTGCAGGTCTCATCGATTTAGGGCTGGTCATCCCCGTGATTCTGGTGCTTTCAGGCTGCTGGACTCTGGTTTTGGCTGGCATTAGAGCTTCGAACCCGCAGAAGTACGAGCGCGGCGCCTTCAGCACCATGGGCTTAGGCTTGCTGTTGATAGCGGTGGGTGGAGGGTGGTACCTGTTCGCGGTTAATCCACTGTACTCGTTGGTACTGATACTGCTCGTCCTCGCTGCCATAGCTATAGCCGCAGCATTAAGGCGAAAATAGCTCTCCTTTTTTTTCTAAACGTTTTTTTATTCCACCGTGCAGTCATTGTTGCAGAGGCTAAACGGTTATGCGCGAAGAGATCATCGGTCATGGAACATGGTACGACAAGATGGCGCAGAAAGTGGTCAACCTAGAGCGGAAGCTGGGCAGAAGCTTGGAGAAGGTCAGGACCGAGATGGGTCTCGGCGCTTCTGGCTTTCCCCACATAGGTAGCCTTGGCGACGCAGCGCGTTCATACGCTGTGATGCTTGCGTTGAAAGAGATGGGTTTCAACTCCGAACTGGTTGCCTTCTGTGATGACAAGGACGGTTTGCGGAAGGTTCCCGTCGGATTGCCGAAGTCTCTGGAGGAATATCTGGGTTTTCCCGTTTCCAGTATTCCCGATCCGTTTGGCTGCCATGAAAGCTACGGGAAGCACATGAGCTCGCTTCTGCTTGATGCTTTAGACAGGTGCGGCATCCAATACAATTACATGTCTGCGAAAGAGGTTTACGAAAAAGGGCTATTGCGAGACGAGATCCGAACAATATTGTTGAACGCCAAGAAAGTAGGCGAAATCGTCAAAGAAGAAGTGGGACAGGAACGCTACACTGAAGTTTTGCCGTACTTTCCGGTCTGCGAGAAATGCGGGCGCATCTACACCACG
>CAZWPI010000064.1:0-9071 GCA_964636055.1 uncultured Candidatus Bathyarchaeia archaeon | reverse complement strand
ATGACGAAGGGCGTCCTGACTATTGACGAGGAGAAGACCATTTTTGAAGCTGCAGAACTCATGAGCCAAAAAGAAGTAGGAGACGTGGTAGTATTGAAGGGCGAGATTCCCAGAGGAATAGTTACTGAAAGAGATTTCGTCAGAAGAGTGGTGGCGAAAAAAAGACCTCTGGACGCTAAAATCTCAGACGTGATGTCAAAACCGCTCATAACCATTGATCCTGAGGCTTCGCTTAAGGAGGCGGCGAGGAAAATGGTAAACAACCGAATCAGGAGGCTCCCCGTGGTAAAGCAGCATAAACTGGTTGGGATAATCGCTGTTTCCGATTTTGCACGGCACCTTAGCAAAAAACCGCTCACCGAGGGCATATTGGAAGCGATATGGCGTCACCCAGTGACATAGTTTCGTCTACACAAGTGACACGACCAAGCGTGCGAAAATAAAATCAACAACGTTACAGCGCCATTTACCCCGTTGTCAAGCGCGGTTGGATTTAAAAGCATGCATTTTTTAACGTAGAAAGCTAGAGTATACTGGTTAACATGGATTTCTTCGTCGGCACTTCAGGATGGTATTACTCTTGGAATGAGGAACGTAGCTTAGACTGGTTTGTTGCCAAATCAGGTTTGAACGCGGTTGAGTTGAACGCGAGTTTTTACCGGTTCCCCTTCAGCAACATGGTCAAATCATGGACAAGAAAAGGTCAGGCACTGAGATGGTCAGTTAAGGTCAACCGCCTCATCACGCATCGCTTCAAATTCAACGAGAAAGCTTTTCCATCGTGGCAGAAGTTCCGCGACCTTTTCTCGCCACTGGACGCAAACGTGGACTTCTACCTGTTCCAACTGCACCCCAGAATAACGCCAGAATCAGCCGCCTCCATCGAAAAATTCGCCAAGGCAACAGGTCTGCAAAAAAGATTCGCCCTCGAAGTGAGAAACCAAGAATGGTTCAAAGATGAATGGGTTAGCTGGGCTTCGAAGCTTGGAATCACATGGGTAAGCGTGGACTCCCCAGACTTCCCCTTAAACGTATACAACACGGACGGGTTGGTTTACGAGAGGATGCACGGCAGAACAGCGTGGTACGCGCACCACTACAGTGACGAGGAGCTGAGGGAGGTTGCTGAGAAAATCGTGAAGGCGAAGCCAGAGAAAGCCTACGTCTTCTTCAACAACGACACCGCAATGCTAGTAAACGCTAGAAAAATGCTTGATATTTTCAAAAAGCTACAGCACTAAGGCTGCGGCTTCTTGTGCCGCCGGTAAAGTATGAAAACGTGCCCTCTAACCTCAACCAACGCCGCCCCAGCCTCCTCGGCAGCTCTAGCCGCAATAGCCTGAGCGTTGTCGGTTTGCAGGGCGCTCGGCAGGATTCTGACCTTAACCATCTTATTCTTATCCAGCTGTTTCTCAATCTCGCCTGAAAGCTGAGGCGTATAGCCTTCTTTGCCGATCCATATTGTAGGCTTCTCGTCCTTCAGCACGTGCCTAACGTGGCGTTTCATTCGGGTAGTTATCTTGCTCAAGTTTTGTTTTCTCCTTTCTCCTTAAGGGTATGCGCGTTTTGCAGCCGCAGCTTAGACAAGTGACCACAACGTGAGGCTCCCTTTTCTGCCTTATCCGCACGCGGCAATTGTCACCTTGCACGAGCAGCATGTTGCAGTTTTTGCAGATCTGCCGCTTATACACTGTGGGTAAGGGTATTTTCGCGGCCATAGCTATTTTTCTGGCAGTTGCGATGTAGCGGCTGGAGAGCTGAGGGTTATCAGGGTAGACGTTTTTAGCTTGTTGGAAGAGGATGTGTATTCGCTGTCTGGCTATCTGCTTTGCGTTGGTTTTCATGTTGACGTCGTCCTTTGTGGCGTGCAATATTCGGTTTGCGACTATTTAAAGTTAGGATTCTCTGTTCATAACGCTTTTGTTTCTCATTTGTCAGCGTCTTGTGCTTCGTCTTTTCGTATAGCCCTTATCCTGTATATTTGGAAGGCTATTGCTGCTATTATGCTGACCCATGACATAACAAAAACTGTTGCAATCGTATTCCAATACGGGATCGCCCAACCATAGTTAAACTGAAGCCCATACGAATAAAGGTCGTGACTGACTATGTTGTTTAAATTAAGAGTAGCAAATATCGAAATAAATGAAGACGCAGCCATAATCACTAGAACCCAGTTACCTATTCCGTCTATGCCCCGCATTCATATTCCAAAGAGAAGTTCGTGTTAGAATCGACTTAACCATTGTGGTTTGAGAATAATTATTAGCGAGATAGATTTCGCGTAGCCATGCTCGTTTCGATGCTGTTTAGAGTGAAGATAGAAATCAAATTCTTCAAAAATATAAAACCTGATTTTCACGCGTTTGGGAACGATCCGTGTTTGTTAAGCTTTTTGGATCACGCGCTCGTCTAATTATCTACCGTTTGTTAAAACATCAGCAATAATTAGAATGCTGCCCAACTGCATTTTAACTAGTTTTTGAAGAGGAATGGGCGCGAATCCTCCCCGATAGTTTATTTTCTTGGCAAGAGCCAATATTTTTCTATCAATTCTTACTGCTATATTCCCTGTTTGGCTTTTTCTTTGATTGCGCTGAATAGTCTCTGTGACACGCCAGATCTGACCCATCAGCAACAAATTGGCAACGTCAACCATCAGGTCGTTTTCGAACACTTCAAAGTTGGTGGCTTTGCGGTCTCCTGCAGCTTGTATTTTGGCGTCGGCAGATTCCAATTCCAGTTTGGCGTTTGCCACATGCTTCAGCACTGAACCTAAAAGTAGGGGGTCAGAAAGATGGAAAAAAGGTTCTATTTTAGTCAACACATTTATGCAGTATTGGATGGTGGCGGCACGTTTTTTTCTTCTTTTTTCAAGCAGAGCTCCTAGCTTGCGGTTTGTAACTTTGTCATCTTTCTTTATTGATGATTCGAAAAGAGGAACCTCGCAATTGAAGCTGAAACCCCCAATCGTATCCAGGTACCATTCGTCGCTGCTTGCACCCCGTCTCATGGTTAAAAGATTTTCCGGTTCGTGTCTGCTGTAGTAATCAATGTAATCCTTTAGACCGTACATCTGATAGAAACCAAGCGTCAGAACCTTTCCGAAAGGAACGTCAGGGGTAGAAGTCGAAAGAGGCAACCCCAGATTATTGGATAGCTTCCTCAATCTTGGATAGGCTTCAGGGAGATCCCTGCTAAAGTAGAAGTAAGTGTCGTAAAAGCCACAATGATGCAGATTGCACAGGAGGCTAGGTTCTTCGTCCTTAAGGACTTCTTTCACAGCCTTAGATTCAGGCCTAGGATGTACCCATTTGTAGTTTTTGTATTCAAAAGGAAATGTCCATTCGTACTGGTTTTCAGTCGGCTCTCTAAAATAGGATTTTGCGGTGTCAACAAGTGAGTCCCAATTGCTGAACCAGCCTTCATTCATTCGCATCCCACGTTGCTCAAGCACGGGTATTACTAGCCATCTCCAGCCGAAGAAATCAACTTCCGGGTGCTTAACCATCCAATCAACAAAATAAGTTGTTACTAAGCTGCCTAAAGGTTCATCACTGTGAGGCACACCTATTATCAGCGCGGTTTTCTCTCCGCTGCCCATGGTATACATTTTGAGGGCTTTGTTTCCGGCTGTCTTTCCGATTGTTCTTTCTTCAACCGACGAATATCGACCGAAATTTCCAGCAAGATCATCTATCTCGTTCACCCTCAAGAACCTGCTGTAATCTGGAACCTCCCTCAGGATCTTGGTGAAATGACTGCGGTTCAAAGTTGAACCTCGACACCTAAACCAGGTTTTTCCGAAGGAATCACATAGCCGTCCTCATATCTCGCTCCGCCCTTAGCCACGTCATTGGTAAAGTCTAATGCTGAATCCAGATCCGCATACTGAACGTTCCTGAAGGCACAAGCAAAGTGGACACCAGCCGACATAGCAGCCATGGATTCGTTCATGCACCCTACCATAACTGGAACGTCAGCCAATTCAGCAAGCGCGTTGGCTTTGACGGCGTTGGTTATTCCACCAATTTTCATCAGTTTAATGTTAATCATATCTGCGATTTCGAGCTTCACCAGCTTGACGCTGTCTCTCAAAGTCAAAGCGGTCTCATCAGCCATTATCGGAACAGAACATTGCCTCGCAACATCCTTCAAAGAATACAGGTAGTTTGCTTTCGTCGGTTGCTCCAACATCTCGATGCCGACACCATTTTTCTCAAGCGTCTTGACAATTCTAAGCGCGTCTTCCACCGAATAGCCCTCATTAGCATCAAGCCTCAACTTGATTGCTGAACCAACCGCTTCTCGAATAGCAAGAATGTTCTCTATATCCGTCTCTACATTGATTCCGCACTTGATCTTAATAGATTTGAATCCCTCAGAAACTATCTGCCTAGCCTTCTCCACCATCAAGTCTGTGGGGTTCAATCCGATCGTAACAGATGTCTCGATTTTCTCTCTATAACCACCCAACAGCCTGAACAACGGCATCTCCGCCGTTTTGCCGACAACGTCGTACAATGCCATGTTTACACCTGCCTTCAGGGAAGGGTTGCCGTCAAGAGCATTGTCCAAAGCAAAATTCACAAGATTAATCCTCGTGGGGTCACAACCAATAACGAGTCGCTTTGCAACTTCAAAATTCCTAAGCACCGTCTCCTTTGTCTCTGAGGTCACCGCATCCGGAGTCGAACAACCCCAACCTTCGATGCCCGTGTCGGTCTCCAACCGAATGAATATGTTATCTGCAGCTTCAATCGTTTCATTAGCTATCACAAACGGCTCCTTTAACTGCAACTCGACGGGTATCGCCTCTGCTCGAACTACCTGCATTTTCATCATAATCCCAAATGTTCACAGGAACCTGGCATTCAATCCAAGTTCCAACAAACTTAACCATCTCGCTCCTATAAACCATTCTTCCAGAACTAAGACTAAAATTTCCCCAACGTGCAAGCAATTCAATCAATTTGATACGATAGTGAGAGCTTTTTAAGGAAGCCCAAGTGATACTAAATTGAGAACATGAAGACAAGATTTCCATCCAGCATCCAACTTGCAAACGCTAATGAAATAGACGCCATCTTTGAAATAGAGCAAAAATGCTTCCCCGGAAAGGTAGGCTATTCAAAACGCCAGTTGGAACATCTAATTTTGAATGCAAACAGCGACTGCTTGGTTGAAAAGCAAGACGGGATTATCAGGGCGTTTCTTATAGTCACCTATCGCCAAGGAAGTTTGACTTGTAACATCGAGACAATTGATGTGGATCCAGCTTTCAAAAACAAAGGCATAGGGTTGAAGCTGCTGAAAGCTGCAGAAATAGACATGAGGCAAAGGGGTATGCGTTGGTCTCAGTTGGAGGTATCTGAAGGAAATGAAGCTGCTTTGAAACTATACAGAAATACAGGGTACACATTTAAAGAAAGAATCGAAGGCTACTACAAGTTTGAACATAACGGGACCCACAACGCGATTCGAATGGTCAAGCCTCTTTAGTCAAATCGGAAGGGTTTGACACAGTGACCCAGGATTCGCCTTTCAGTGTTGAGAAGCCTTTCGTGTATTTCGCTATGATTTTAAGTATTGGCGACCGAAAGCGAGTTGGCAAGAGTTGTAGGTCGCTCGTTGGTTTGTTAATGTGAATTGTTTCAATATGACGCGTTTCTTGGTCTTTTAAGTTGGGCTGAAGCTTTGCGAGAAAGAGGGCGTAGTTTTTTTCATCTTCGTCGAGCCTGAGATTTCCCTCGGCAACTCTGGCAGGCAGCGCCGCGACATCTTCAGCATTGTAGCCCATGATTGACGGGTCGACATTGTTGGCCAATAAGAACAGAAGGATGCCTTGGCATTTGCTGCATTTGCCGCAAGGGAGATAGGCACCATGATCGAAACGGCAACTGTGGCAAGAACGTTGAAGTCGTGCCAATTCAGGATACCTACTGGTCAATATCCTTTCCACAATCAAACCTGATATCGGTCGAACAGCACTCCATTGGTGCATTCCGGGCAGTCTCTTGGAGAACCATTGCTCCATCCGAATATCGAAGTCCTGCGTCTGGTCGTACACGCCAAAGAAGTGTCGAATTCCGGCAAAGTAAGGTGACATCCGTGGATCGTCAAATTCGCTTCCAATCAAAATGTTCCCGATTCCTCGCTTAGCGAAAATGGGGAGAAGAAGGAAAACGTAGACTGGAAAGATGCAGAGTCTTATTGGATAGGTGTCCGCCCAGATTTTTCTATGGTCTTTCCTAATGATTCTCATCTTATCCAGCATAAACGTGTAGAAGCGGTCAACATTGGTCCAGACCCTCGCCGTGTTTGGATCAATTTCCCTGAATTGCCGATAAGCAGGAACGGCGGTTCGCCAGTGACCACCACTCTCGTTAACATACAGGGGATGAACATCCGCTCCAATCTCTTTAAGCATAGCATAGGTTAGAAGGCTTTCTTTTCCGCCGCTTGAAAGCACGCCACACGCATTTTCATTAAGTTCAGACGAAATTGGAACATCTTCTATGAGACTGGGCGCAACTATTTTTGCCATAGGACGGGCGTTTGCTTCCGACACCTCAGCGCCAGATGGAATAAACTGTGGCAGGACATACGGGTTTCTCTTTCGAACCAGTTTGTTGATGAAAATGTCTTTGGAGAAAACGTTAAGAAAGTCATTTAAAAGCGAAAAATCTGCTTCGCTAACTTGCCACTCCAATCTAATTTCCCTTGTGAAAAGCCCGTAATTGAGCAAGGGCATAACCGAGGCTAACCGTAACAGGGTAAGCTGTTTTTGACCTAGTGGTTCTTCGTATTTGAAGCGAAGATGGAAAAAATGCTGTTCCCCTGCGGTGTCTATGCATGAAATTTTTGTGTCTACTCTGTCTCCCTGCAAAATAGGCTCAGAGACTGCAATAGACTCGAAACACTGAAGGTTCATGGCATCACCTTTTGCCAAGCTCTTCGATGGCGTCAGCCATTTTTGCCACGCCGTCAAACACAGGGTCTTCAACGGGCACCTTGAATCTCTTCTCCAATTTTGCTTTGACCCTTCCAACTTCCGCAGGTGATAAGCCTTCGTGGTTCAAACCTATGCCTATGAGTGGACGCTGAGACAACAGCTTAGCGATTTTGACCACTCTGCCCGGGTCAGGCATTGGAAAATCTGGGAACCCGTCAAGGTGAAGCCGTCCAGGCGCGTCTTGCAGGACGAAGCCATGAATCTGCCCAGCCGCCATTATCTCTAATCCCCCAGGGAAGAATGGGTGCACCAGACTTCCTTGGCCCTCGATAATCATGAATTCGGGTTTTTCCTCCCTCCAAGAATCCAGTATGGCACCTTCAATACCGCCTGAAACGAAGTCATTTATCATCGCGTCAAGCACCACGCCATGGGGCCAACCCTGCATCCATCCGGTCTGCCCCGTGAAAATCATATCCGCCTTGCGTCCGCGACGCCTAAGTTCATGGACCAACATGACAGATGTCGTTCTCTTGCCAATTGCTGAGTCGGTGCCCAAACTCGCGATTCTGATTGAGCCGACTTGGCTGACCTCGCCCGTATAGAACCGTTTATAGTCTCTGAAAAGCTTGCGGACATCCGTGATGCTGCAACCATTTTCGGCAGCCATGCGGGCGAAGCGTTCATCGTCTGAGAGGAAATAGTGAAGACCAGAAACCACGTCAAGACCGTGAGACAACGCCCAAGCAACAGCTTGATCGTATCCCTCGGGTAAAATTCCGCCTTCTGAAACTGCACCGATTATGAAAATCTTCGGCGCCGTTTTGCGGTACGCCTCCTCTAGACTGGAGAACAGCGGAATTTCCCTGCGTTTTCCATCCAATACTTCTCCCGCGTCCCCAGCTGGGGCAGTAGAGTCGACGACGCCGACAATCTGGTATCTATCTGTGTGACGGACTAAGCCATGGGCGGTCTTGCCGTTAGCCGTGAGATACTCGCGCTCACAATAAACTATCGCCTTTCCCTTAGAAGGTGGCGTCATGCTTTCCTTCCTGTCAAGATTACAACATAGCGGTCGCCTGGGAACGGTTCCTTTTTATGTCGATCCACAAGCGCTATAAGCCCTGCGGTCGAGGCTGGAAGCACGCTCAAGCCTTCTTTTTCACGAATCAAGCGGGCGTAATCCGTCATACTCTTGTCTGTGGCGAAAGCTGCCCACCCCCGCGTCTGCCTTATAATTGAGAGAGCATAGTCGCCATCTATCGATTGCCAATTAACCAACGGCTCGTTAACTGAGGTATTTCTGATTCTCTCAGGCTTCAAATCAATGCAACGGGGCGTGTTCTTGACAAACGCTTGAACTATCGGGTTCATTCCGTAGGAAGATCCAGCAATGAAGCGCGGAATGCGAGAGGTCTTTCCACGGTTGTAGAGGCTAACGAAGCCTCGGTATATGCCCGCTAAGGTAGACCCGTTCGAAACTGGAACAGCCACAGCGGCTGGAGCGTCACGCAGCTCATCATAAATTTCATAGGCTATTTCGCCGTAGGCCTTCAACTGAAGGTTCGTATTAGCTCCGCCCGGATTGGCGTCGTAGTAACCCTCTTTTTCTGCACCGGCGCGAGATGACTTCACAGAAGCCTCATAATCTCCTGGAACTCTGATGATCTCAGCGCCGAACTCGGTGATCTCTTTGATTCTATGTGCGTGATAGCTTTGTGGGATATATATTAAACAGCGAAGCCCAGCAAGGGAAGCCGCGAGCGCTATTGCTGCACCGTAGTTGCCACATGAAGCTACCGTGATCTCGTCATAGCCTCTTCGAAGCGCGTCCAAAGCTTGGGCAAACGCGATGCGGTCTTTCTGCGTGCCAGTCGGGTTTCCGCCCTCAAACTTTAAGTATATCTGCCTGAGCCCTATTTCCCTCTCGATATTCCTGCCCCTCGTAAGATTCGTATCGCCAACTTCTGAGTCAAGAATTATCTCAAAACTTTCTAAACGCTCTTCAAGCGGTAGAGTTTTATCGGACGCTATCTTACTAAGAGAAGCCAGTTCAGGTGCAATTACAGGTATCTGAGCGCTGGCACCGTCTAATAGGGAAGGCGAGCCATTCACC